>JABSRS010000122.1:4219-8645 GCA_013214885.1 Gammaproteobacteria bacterium | reverse complement strand
GATTTGAACCCTAGATGGGCTATAAACCCATGCCGGTTTTCAAGACCGGTGCATTCGACCACTCTGCCATCTCTCCACTGAAGTCGGGCTGGATAATACGAGTTAAATTACAGCTTGTAAAGCTTTGTTTAGCAAAAACTTACCCACTGGTTATTTTTTGATCCGCCCTAGCTGATTTTTGGCCAAAGTAAGTTAATAATTTCAATATCGGCATGGGTTTCGCTAAGGTGACAGCAATGTTCTTAGCCAACCGTCAGCTGACGCATCAAAACAATAGCGGTCGTGTAATCTGTCAGATCGACCTTGCCATAACTCTATATGATTAGGTTTTAGTCTAAATCCCCCCCAAAATGGCGGTAGCGGGATTTCTTGACCCGAATATTGTTGATCTAATTGTTTAACTTTTTCAGCGAGTGCAGAGCGACTCGTGATTTCTTGACTCTGATAAGAAGCCCAAGCACCAATTTGACTGCCGCGGGGACGCGAATGAAAATATTCCAGTGACTCTTGTTCACTGACTCTTGCAATCGTTCCTTCAATGCGTACTTGGCGCTGGAGTATATTCCAGTGAAATACCATGGCTGCATGTGGATTTTGAGTGAGTTCATTGCCCTTGCGTGAATTGTAATTGGTAAAAAACACAAAACCATCTTGATCAACTGATTTTAGCAACACCACGCGGGCAGAAGGTTTTCCCTCTGCTGTTGCAGTAGCTAGAGTTAATGATTCTGGCAAAACAATGCCACTTTCTTGTGCCTGTTTAAACCACTGCTCGAACATTGCAATGGGATCATCTAACACATCGACATCGACATTAGATCCTGTAACACCTTGACCAGCGGTGATTAGGCATCTCAATTTTGTTAACAATGACATTCTTTACTCACTAATTTTAAAGCTGCTTTTATAATGGCGATGAGTATATAACAACAGCTTAAGCCGTTGTTAGTAACTTAGCTAAACCACTACTTCTTTTTGTTTGACACTTTGTTGATTTTTCAAGCACCTCAAGCGAAGCGAACAAATCATACCTGCTTTTTGCTCTCGTTATACCGGTATAGATCAATTCTTTAGTTAACAGTTGACCCCAATGTTGCGGCAGCACCATTACCACGTGGTTAAACTCAGAACCTTGCGATTTATGTATGGTCATCGCGTAGACAGTATCAACGCGAGGCAAACGGCTGGGCAAAAATGACTTTATTTCACCATTAGCCATCTTGAAATAAACCCGCAACGGTAATTCAGCACTGCTGGACTGCTCCTGGGTTGATATCACATCGGGTAAAACCATCCCAATATCGCCATTAAATAGCTGTTGTTGATGATCATTTTCTTGGATCATAATCGGCCGACCGCTATACCAAGTCCCTTGTTCAAGATTGATTAATCCGAAATGGTTAAGCCGAGATTCGATTTGATGATTAAGTTGTTCAATCCCTGTCTTGCCTTTTCTGAGCGGACTTAGTAACTGAAATTGATTAAACAGTTCAAGCACGCGCGCAACATCATCGATTGTTTTAACATTGGCCACATCCTTTAAATACGGCTGGTAACCATTGATCACCATTTGGGTGATTATTGATAAGTCTTGATCAATAACTCGATGCAATCCGATATCGCTAAATCCTTGCTGCCATACTTTATTTAATCGAGCGATGTCGCCATTATTTACCGCACTGGCCAACTGTCCAATTCCCGAGTATTGACCAAAGCGGTAACTTTTTTGCAGCAAACATAAGCTATCGCCAATAGAACTAGCACTCTGGGCGACCAGCGGGGCTAATTGGCTCAAGTCACTGCCGGTAATTTGAGTTAACCATTGATTTAGCTCATTAGAGTAGCCTGGCCCTGCGGACAAGCCCTGACAAATATCTGCAAATACCGCCCCGGCTTCTACTGAGGCAAGCTGATCTTTATCGCCTAAGAATATAATTTTGGCGTTAGTTGGCACCGCTTCGAGCAATTTAGCCATTAAACTAATGTCGATCATTGACGCTTCATCAACAATTAACACATCGAGGTGCAGTGGATTTTCTCGGTTATGTTTAAAGCTGACTCGCTTTGGAATAACCCCCAATAAGCGGTGAATAGTACTGGCCTGGTTGGGAATGAGTGATTTAATGGCTTGCGGCACATTTAAATCGGCCAACGCACCAGTAATGGATTCGGTTAACCTCGCGGCGGCTTTACCAGTGGGAGCCACCAATTCGATGTTTAACACCGAATCAGGCTTGTTTTGGGAATGGGTTTGGCTATGGAGTTGAACTAATAATGCCAACAACTTTGTCACCGTGGTGGTCTTCCCAGTACCTGGTCCCCCAGATATCACTGAAAAACCACGACTGCTAGCCACACTCACTGCTATTTGTTGCCAATTAACACAGTCTGCGGGCTTAATCAGCTGATGCGCTGCTTGAATATCCCGCGCTGTTTTCGCCGCGCTCAATGCTTGTTCGAGTGCACTAGTATCAAGGGTAATATCTTGGCGTAAATTAAAAAAATCACGACCAAACTGGCTTAAATCACCTTCATTTAATCCATTACTGCGTAATTTATCGAGCTTAGCGATGATAAAATCAAAATCTGGCGCAAACAAATCATTGACTAGCGATGCGATAGGGGGAAGTTCGATCCATTGACTTCGCTCGGCTAAAAAAGCGTAAATGAACTGTTCATCATTCCAGTAGCGTTGCAAATAAAGGCGTTGCTGATCAACTATTAAGGGGGCTTGTTGTCCTTGAACTGTCGAGCTGCTTAACGCCAGCTTCATTTGCTTTAGTATCGGCACGGTTATTGAAAATTGATCAAAGTATTGTGCTTGTTCATAATCTGACAATTCAAACATTGGCTGCTTGGTCAAATTATCAAGCCACACACAAACATCCCCTTGGCCACTTTGGTAGCTAACCAATGCCGCGGCTAAAACCACCAGCGGCTCTGGTTCAAATTGGGCAATAAAGCGAGCGAACTGATAGTCCAACGGCCGTATTTTTCCTGCTTTACTTAACGTAGCAAGCTGCTGGATCAACGATTGACAAGTTAATTGGGCCATTATTGGTTTTCCTCACCTAAAAACAAAGCATCAAGTTGCTCGATAAACTGCTGACTGGGCTTATTAAAAAAGATCCCATCGTTTGAGGGGCTATTCTCAACATCAATGCCACGCAGAAATAAGTAATACACGCCACCGAAATGGTGCTCGAAATCATAATTAGCTAATCGGGTCTTTAATAGCCGATGCAGGGCCAATGAATAAATTTGATACTGGAAATCATAACGGTGAGAAATCATCACTTCACTCAATTGCTGCTGGTTATAATCACTCAACTGTTCACCTAAGTGATTAGATTTGTAATCGGCAATATAATATTTGCCATCGGCCACAAAGACCAGATCGATAAAGCCCTTGAGCATACCTTTCACTTGGCCAAAGGTTAAAGGAGCGGCCAGTTTAGACAGTGGATCGTGCTTGATTAGGACGTCATTAAGCTCTTTACATGAAAAAGAGCTCAATGGCATGTAAAATTCCATTTCAACAATTTTGTCTTTCATCTCGAGCTGGCGTAAATTCAAACCAGGGGCCAGTGGCGTATCTAAGACATCATTAACTAATTTAATCAACACTTCTTGCCAGCTCTCATCATAATCAGAGGTCGCTAACAAAGTGGCAATTTTGTCACTGAGCTGGTTGGGCTCTGGGTTTGAAAAATCAATCTCTTCGAACAAGGTATGCAAAAAAGTCCCGGCGTCGGCTCCCCGAGGGAAGGTAAAAATACTCGGTAACTGCTCTTGTTCTGCGTCACTTTCGATGACATGTAGCTCAGCCAATGCCGATTGCTGTGGCACTGACTCTGCGAGTTGCTCTGGCGAATTGTAAAGCTCTTCACTGGCATCAATAGTATTTGTCGCCAGGCTATTGGCGTCGAAACGGTAAGCGTCGACATTATACTTTGATTTTGATAGTGCCGAATAACTGGTGATCCAATAATCATTTTCAATCCGACCATCAAATTGGCGCGCGTCACCAATGGCTGTCGCAACTTGTTGCGATTGATAGCGACTCATTTGCTCAATCGGCGGTGCATAGGTTGAAATCATCGGATACTGTTGACTGATCTGACTAAGTTTATGACTAAGCTCATCGCTGGTAGTAACCTGTGGACCAAGCAACAAATAACCGATTGCGCTTAAATGGAGATCTGTTTTGCCATCTTTGGCTGCCCTGCCCGATTTAATCGGTGCTAGTCCTAACCAGCAATGACAAACGGCTCGGGTAATCGCGACATAAAACAGCCGTAAATCTTCCGCTAAACGCTCTTTATCCGCCAGCTCAAGCGACTCTTTAGCTAACGTTAAATCAACAATCGTTTGATTATCTTGATGATAAACGCCATTGGTTTCTTTGCGAAAGCTACAAATAAAT
>JABSRS010000122.1:0-4209 GCA_013214885.1 Gammaproteobacteria bacterium | reverse complement strand
TTCCAAGCCTTTCGATTTATGAATCGTCACAATTTGAACTAAGTTCTTGTCTGACTCTAAGCGCAGTTGTTGCTCTTGGCTGTCTTGATTTGGGTTATTGATTTTTTCACTAAACCAATGCACTAAGGCATGTTCCCCTTCCATCATCAGAGATTGTTGTTGTAGCACTTCGCCCAAATGTAAAAAGTCGGTGAGCATTCGCTCGCCACCAGGCAGCGTTAATAACCGTGCAGCAATATTGTATTGATGAATAAATTCACGCAGCATCGCCAACACCCCTACTTGGTGCCAGCGCTGGGCAAAGTTTGAAAAGTCATCCACAGCTTGCTGCCAACGTTGCTCGTCATTGTTAATCGCGTCGAGTTGCTGGGCATCGTAATCTAAGATCGAACTGGCCAAAGCCCCTCGTAACAATCGCGCATTGCTAGGTTCTAGGCAAGCTAACAACACTCGCCAAATATCACCAGCGACCTCGGCATTAAACACGCTATCGCGATTAGACAGGTAAACACTGCTAATCCCTTGATTTTCGAGTTCACGTTTGACCAAATTAGCTTGCGAGCCAGTTCTTACCAAAATAGCGATATCACTGGCAATGACAGGGCGACCTTCGATCAGGGCATCCCCCGTGTTACCTTTAGTAAGCAATTGATTAATTTGGTTGGCACAAGCCAGCGCCATCGTTTGCTGATAGTCATCTTTGTTGACCGTGCCATCGGCTGGCATCAGCCACTGAGTTAATGCCCCTGGCGATTGAGCATCAATAGTAAATGGTTTTTGTTTGCCACAGTCTTTAACCGGGTGAAAGGCAATGTCTTGTTGGTAAATGAAAGGAGCGTCACTTAACGAGAAAATCGCATTGGTTGCCGTAACCATATCAGGACTCGAACGATAATTGGTGTCGAGGGTGTAGTGCGCTTTAACCTGTCGCCTTGCCCCGATGTAGGTAAATATATCGGCACCACGAAAACCGTAAATGGCTTGTTTGGGATCGCCAATCATTAACAAGCCCGTCTTGGTGCTAATGTCGGGAAGGTCAGCATAAATGGTATTAAATATTTGGTACTGCATCATGTCGGTGTCTTGAAATTCGTCAATCATGGCCAATGGGTATTGGCTACGAATTTTTTGGGCCAACGAGCCGACAGATTGATTATCAAGGGCAAGAGATAAACCACTAAGCAAATCATCAAAAGACAGTAATGACTCTTTGCCTTTGGCTATTTCAATATGCTGTTTCACAAACACAATTGCTTTAGCCATAATGGTGTCTTTGAGGCTAAATGTTTGCTCGATAAATTTCTCGATTAAGTCAAACAAGTCTAGCTTGGGCACTTCGCCCTCTTTGGTTTTATCACTCAAACTGCTGCTGCTAAATCGAACCAAATAATCACTAATGAGTAAATCATCAGAAGCGCTTTGCGCCCATAACGTCACGCTGGCCAGCCATTTTGGCAGATTGCGTGAACTGTAGCTGCGTTTATCGATTTTTTTACTTAAAATTTCTGGTTCAACTAACGCGACATCTTTGAGCCAGGCGACTTTAAGCGCATCGATAGTCGCAATTAAGTGACTCGCGTGTTGCTTAAGTTCCAAGTCTTGACCATCGGCTTTAATGATCAAGTAGGGATTGGTCAAATAGCCATTAATTTGTTGCAACAATTTTTTGGGCTCAATCCAGTAACCCTTGACCAACTTGGCAAGAGTCAAATCTAATGGCTGCTCGATACTATAAAAATGCTGACGCCAAAAATCTTCAATCGCTTCTAACCGTAACGTTGACTCGTCGGTTACAAACTCAGTTTCAAAATAACTGCCCGACTCAAACGCATGCTGTTTTAACATCCGCTGACAAAAACCATGAATGGTAAAGATCGCCGCTTCATCCATCGCCCGGATTGCTTGTAACAGAATTTGGGCACACTGTGGATAATCGTCAAAATCACTAAGCAGTTTTGAAATAAAGGGGTCGTCACTAAGGCCTGATAAAAAAGCATGACGTGCTTGAACTATCCGGCGCCTGATCCGATCGCGTAACTCACCCGTAGCCGCTTCGGTAAAGGTCACCACTAATATTTGATCAACGGTAAGCGACGTTGGATGACAACTGCCACTGTTGCCATGACCCAGTAGCAAGCGTAAATACAGTCCAGCAATGGTAAATGTTTTGCCCGTACCTGCTGAGGCTTCAATCAGGCGCTGACCGTGCAGGTCCAACGTCATAACATCCAAAGGTGTGACGACGGTGCTACCGTGCTCAACAGCTGGTTGGTTATTGCTCATCATCAAGCTCCTCAAGTTGTTGGCGCAGTGGTAATAAAATATCAATTGCCAGCGCAATAGATTGGTGCTGAAGTTGTTCAGTTAAATCGCCAAAGCAACGTTTAATATAGGGATCCTCGCCCTCTCCAGTCATCATATAGCCGCCATTAAAACACTGGCTAAATTTCTTATTGGCACCGGCCAGCTCTTTTTCACCTGATAACAACGCTAATGACTTTTTATCCATTAGCGTGTTGATATATGCCCAGCCACTTTTAATAAATAGTGCGAGCGGTTGGCTTTGTCCCTGCTCAAAATATTGAATGAGCTTGGCTAAATGTGCTTTAGCTTGCTCTGGCTCAAAAGCCCCAAATTGCCATTGACCATCTTGAGCGCACATCACCATTGGCTGAACTTGGGGTTTAGCTTGGAGCGCATTCTCACCACTTTGTTGGGCACAATAACAAAGCTGTTCGATGTAACAGCCGATGAAAAACTTGATGTTGGCTTTACCCGACTTATAGCGCACCAGACCAGTGCCATAATGCTGCTTGAGCCAACCTTGAATCTTAATATTAGTGACCTCAATATCAACCTCAATATCGGATTCGTTAATCTCGATATAGGGTTTTATTCGTTGGGCTAAAGAAGACATTAAATCAGTTTGACCCGTTAAATATAACTGCGAAAAATGACCGTGAGGCAGCACACCTTGTGCTCTTAAACGATGCGATGCCAGATCAACACTGTCGGTTAAATAGCTATCAAGTAAGGTTGATTTAATCTGGTAGCTTTGCAGCGGATCAGGATTAAAAGGCTCACTAGACTCAAGATCACCGCTGCCCTGTTCAAAATAGACCCCAAGGCGTTGGTTGAGAAAATATTGACTTGGCTGTTTAAAGAATCTAATCAGTTGGGTTATTTCAACCCGCTCAAGCGGCACTTCAATCGTTAATGGTTCACTAATAAATGGCTGGTTCACGGGGGTTGATGTTAACGCATTACGCCAATCAATTTGATAAGAGAACAACCTTGAATCACAGTGTTTACTATCATCACTATTTCCCTGAGTAATGCCTTGAGTCTTGTCTTTAACAAAGTAGTCGGCACTAAACGGTGCCAGTGGTGCCAGCGTGATAAGGTGCTCGCGGATATTGGCGCCACTTTGTTCAAGTGGTAGCTCAACATCCGTCGACAATACATAGCTTTGCTCAATATAGTCAATCAGCTCGCTCACTAAGACGCTGGCGTTTCTTGGCGTATTATCCTTAACACTACGACCGCAATAACTGATATATAATTTTTGTTGAGCACTAAGCATCGCTTCCAAAAATAGATAACGGTCATCATCACGGCGGCTTCGATCGCCTTTTTGAACATCATTGGCCATTAAATCAAAGCCCAAAGCTGGAATGCTGCGGGGATAGCTGCCATCGTTCATCCCCAATAAACACACCACTTTAAATGGGATTGAGCGCATTGGCATTAGGGTACAGAAATTTAGTTTACCGGCGAGAAAACGCTGGCTTGATTGCCCTTGACTCAGTTTACTCTTGAGGTGTTCAAATAGTACTTGAGGACAAATCTCGCCACGAAAGCTAGCCAGTGCAAGTTCACCAGCCAAGGTCACTAAACTCTCTTTAATTAGCTGTAACTCATGGACGAACTCATCATCTGAGGCATAAAAATCTTCGATTAACGTCAATAACAAGGTTTGCCACTGTTCAAATACTCTGGGCTTTAATAGCTCAAGACTATAATGTTCAATTAATTCAATAAAAGTCGCCAGCTGCCCTAAAATATCGGCACCTAAACCAATCGACTCACTATAACCAAATATATCCTGCCACAATGGCTGAGTCTTTTGGCTATCATCAAATACTTCAGCTTGGCTATAACCTTTAAACATCCGATTCAAACCAAACTGCCAGCTATTATTGGTGGTTT
>JABSRS010000121.1:4997-9025 GCA_013214885.1 Gammaproteobacteria bacterium | reverse complement strand
CTGTATCTGGTGACGAAGGTAAGCTATTCGGTTCTATCGGTACTCGTGATATCGCTGATGCAGTTTCTGCAGCTGGCGTTGAAATCGTGAAGAGCGAAGTACGTCTTTCTGAAGGCGCACTACGTCACACTGGCGAAACTGAAGTTGTACTTCATCTACATGCTGAAGTAAACGCAACTGTTACTATCGAAATCGTAGCTGGAGCTTAATCCACTCGCTTTTCGACAGTAAAATAAAAGCCGCTTGAGTAATCAAGCGGCTTTTTTTATGTTTTTTGTTCGAAAAATCATCAAATAGTACTATCTATTTGACAATGCTCCTCAGTTTGATACCTTATTTTTAATATCCCTTCTCAATGTAATGCTTGGATAGCTATGAAAAATAAGCTACTTCTTCTTTTATCAACACCGAATGGTGATTTCGAAACTCACTTGTTTATCGCTCGGCTAGAGCGCTATTTTAAGCAAAGTAAAAAAAATAGTCCCTTGTTATTGTTTGCATCATTGGTGCTGTTCTCACATCAACTTTATCTCGAAAGTCCTCTATGGCCGCTAATCGCCTGGCAATGCTTATTGGTGCTATTTACTGCGATTATCTATTGCATTGATCATCAGCAGCAAAGTTCAGCGATTATTGAGTGCCATTATAAAATACTAAGAAAACGATTATTTTATCGTTTAGTGTATGGTCTGATTGTGGCAGCACTATTTGGTGCGAGCACTTTTTTGATACCAACCGATGCCCCTTTCGATCATTTGGCCATCTACTATATTTTCTTGATTTGTCTGTTTGCAATTATTTTGATTAGTAATGTTATTTTTCCTGAATATTATTTTGGCTATGGCTTCGTCGTTATTACCTTGGTTTATCTTCATACATTGAGCCAAACGGGGTCACACAGCGAAGGTTTTATCATTATAGCGTCCTTGGTATACCCGATTGGCGCTATCATTATGACTATCAAAGCAACTGAAATGTCTAAGCGGGCGATCAATGAAGTGGCATTGGGCCTGATTTTAAAAAAGCAGATGACAGAAATGCTTGAACTGCAGCAAGTGATAAAATATCAATCTGAGCACGATCAGTTAACAGGATTAGCTAATCGTCGTAAGTTTGAAAATTGCGCCTATGATGTCGAAAATAATGCAAAATCTAAACAGGTATCGTTTGGTATCGTTTATATCGACCTAGACAAGTTTAAACCGATTAATGACAAGTACGGTCATGCCTATGGCGATAAGGTGTTACAAGAGATGGCAGAGCGATTAAATAAGTGCTCGCGCGATACTGACTTAGTGTGTCGGATGGGCGGTGATGAATTTTGCATTCTAATTAAAGACGTTGACGGCACGCAACACTTAGAACAACAGTCTTTCGCGATTGAGCAACGACTTAAACAATCGTTTATTGTGGAAGATGTTAATTTTAACCTCAGTGCCAGTATCGGGACTGCTATTTATCCTGAAGATGGCTTAACGGTCGATGAGTTGGTGTCTCATGCCGATCATAATATGTACCGGAACAAGCAACAAAAGTTAACCGTTGTACCCTCTGGATAAGGGAGCAATACACTAAGTCCAGCACCACCTGGCAATGATAATCTGTTAGTGATTATTATTTGTCACTGATAATTTGTATTAATGATTTTATTAGCCATACTTAATTGAAGGATCTATTTTAGACGTACATTTCAATTAAGGGACTAAGAATGCTAAATGAAATAATTGCTATCGTTCAAGAGTGTTTGCAAATTGAAGATAGCAGTAGTTGGGATGAAACAACCGAGTTAATCGGTGCGCTTGCTGAATTTGACTCGATGGCGGTAGTTACTGTCATTACTCAGGTAGAAGAAAATTATGGTTTTATCATTAACGATGATGAAATCAGTGCAGAGGTCTTTGAAACGATAGGTACTTTGACTGCTTTTATCGAACAAAAAATTTAATGAAGCCACATTTATTTTTCCTTTCCTCAGGTGCCGAACAAGTACTTGTTACTCAATTTATCCCCCCCAATCCGCATTCATTTAGTTTGAATGTGGTGATGATTGGACCCTTTTTCGAAGAAATGAATAAAAGCCGAAAAATGATCGCCAATTTCTCCCGTGCCGCAGCGGCTCAGAACATTAAGGTCAGTGTAATTGATTTGTTTGGCACCGGAGACAGTGGCGGCGAGCTATTTGAAGCAACGTGGCTTGGCTGGCAACAAAATATTATTAGTTTAATCGAGTTGCTAAAAGAACAACAGCCACAAGTCCCCATCGTGCTGGTAGGTATTCGCGGCGGTGCTCTTTTAGCATTAGATCTCATATTAAATGAGCTAGTAGCCCCAGCAGTGAAAATAATGCTGTGGCAACCTGTGTTAAATGGCCAGCAGTATATGGTGCAATTTTTACGCTTAAAAATTGCCGCGGGATTGGTTGGTGACACTGGCGAAGCATCAGCAACAACGGCTGATTTGCAGGCACTTCTGCTTGAAAATGGCGAGATTGAGGTTGCTGGCTATCGACTAAATGTAAAACTTTACCAACAAATATCGAATTTGAATTTCAGTAAAATACCGACTCTGCCCCCAAATTTAAAAATTAAATGGCTAGAACTCGGGATGCTTCCTAAGGTCGATCTGCTGCCAATTAGTCGTAAAGTGATTAAAAGTTGGCAATTGAATAACCAAGTTGATGGTTATTTTGTTGAGGGTACAGGCTTTTGGCAAACCCAGGTAACAACGACTTGTGATGCTTTATCTCACTTGAGTGTCAACTTACTGATGGGGTGGCACAATGAATGAGCAACCAATTGTTTTTCGCAGTCAGGACTGTTGGTTAACTGGGATGATTCATCACACCTGTGACAATACTAAGACCTTACAACAAGGCGTGATCATTGTGGTTGGTGGTCCGCAAACTCGGGTCGGTAGCCACCGCCAGTTTGTGTTGTTGGCGCGATATTTAGCCCGAAACGGCATTAATGTGATGCGCTTTGATTATGCGGGGATCGGCGATAGTGAAGGTAAGGACGGTGACTTCTTGACTGCACACCATGATCTTGACGCTGCGATCACTCAATTTCAACTATCGTGTCCAACAGTAGCAGCGATAAGTTTATGGGGGTTGTGCGATGCCGCTTCCGTCATTTTACTTTATTTTTCACAGTATCAGTCCCCTAAAATTAGGCACTTGATCCTATTAAACCCGTGGGTAGAGCAACGCCAATCAAAAGCTAAGGTACTGCTTAGGCATTATTACCTCAATAAAATGTTATCTAAAGTACTGTGGCAGAAAATGATTGCTGGTAAGTTCGATTTTGGCGCTGCCATCAAAGGGTTAGTTTCAACATTTAATAAAATTTATTCTAGACCAACTGCTACAGTTAATGTAGTGGCAACAGACCATAAAACTTTGTTCACTCAAGATAATTTTGTTGGCTATATGCAACAAGGATTAGCAAAATTTTCAGGGTCAGCATCATTGATTTTAAGTGAACATGATCTGGTCGCGAAAGAATTTGAAGCATTAATAGTGGATAACGAGAAATGGCGCCAGTTGGTGAAGAACAAAGTTGTTACTCGGTTAAGGGTGACCCAAGCCAATCATACTTTTTCGTCGGCTACTTGGCGGGAAGCGGTTGAAAAATTTACTCTTGAAAATGTTAAATAATAGGACGATGGATATGTTACATAAAAATGGATGCAAGCTAGCGGTGTTAATGTTAACTCTGTCACTAACTGGTTGTTTTAATCACAAAACCAGCCAAGAATATTATAAGTTAGGTCAGCTGCAGCAACAACAAAATAATGATAATGCGGCAATCATTCAATATAAGAATTCGCTCAGGCAAGATCCGAAAAATATCAACACGCGCTTAGCGCTGGGCATGCTTTATCTCGAAAAAAAGCAGCTAGCAGCAGCGAGGAAAGAATTGTCTCGGGTCGTAAAAGATCCAAAATTTGCAGCCAAAGGATTAATTCCTTTAGCAATGGCGACCTCGAAACTATTTATGTATCAAGAGGTGCTGGAGCTCCAAGTACTA
>JABSRS010000121.1:0-4987 GCA_013214885.1 Gammaproteobacteria bacterium | reverse complement strand
TGATCTGCCAGATCAAGACATGGTCATTGCCCATGTTCTTCGGGGATTGTCCTTCTGGTCTTTGGGACAATCAGATAACGCTTTCTCTGAGTACAGTGCAGCAAACGCGATTAATCAACAGGCCGCTTTTGCTCGTTTGGGTCAAGCTATGACAGCTTCTGCA
The DNA here is from genome assembly GCA_013214885.1 of Gammaproteobacteria bacterium. Taxonomy (GTDB): domain Bacteria; phylum Pseudomonadota; class Gammaproteobacteria; order Enterobacterales; family Psychrobiaceae; genus Psychrobium. The sequence goes on along the minus strand of JABSRS010000121.1, from coordinate 4,824 downwards.
AAATTAGATTTCGAACAGGCTAGGGCATTGACTAAATCACTGTTAGAGCAGCAACCTGAGATGGAGGAGGCTTTAATACTCTATGGTAATTTGCTGCAATCTAATAACGAGCATGGCAAGGCAATCGAAGTTTATGATAAATATATCAAGCTCCATGGTGACCGAGTAGGCGGGATTTATCTTATTCTCGTTGAAAGTTTAATTAGTGATAAACAACTGGGTAGAGCGCAGGCCGAGCTTGAAAAATTACTGTCAATTAATTCAAACCATCCGTTGGTTAATGCTCAAATGGCTAGGATTTTGTTTTTAGAGCAAGATCTAGATAGTTCATTAGCATATGCTAAGGTTGCGCTTGGTAGTGACCCAAGAAACTTCATGGCCAATATGATCGCGGGTATGTCATCATTTAAATTACAGTTATTCGAAGATTCATTCCACTATCTCGCTAAAATCGAATCAAGAATGGGCGATCAGATGCTGCCAAATATGATGCAACTTATTAATTTAATTAAGCGTGGCGATATCGAGCCCGCCAAGCAGAAATTAACTCAACTGCCGAGCTTGGACTCTGATAATGCAAATTTGTATATTCTTGCGGCTAATCAATTCACCATTGCTCAAAGTTATCAGTTGGGTTTGAGTTTATTTGAGCAAGTGAGACTATTACAACCACAAAATAATGGCGTGATATTTAGCATAGCGATGCTAAAAGTTAAGTTAAAAGATCCTACAGCATTAGATGATTTAGCTCAAATAATTTATGACCCGCAATTAATCGACCGAGTATTTCCCCCACTAGTTAAAAGTTTTGTATTAGAGAAGCGAATTGAGCAGTTACTTGAGATTGGCGTTAAGCTAAAGACTCAGCTTCCTGACCAACCGTACGGTTGGGAAATTCCCGCAATAGTCGCGATGTTTCAAAATTCTCCCGTTAAATCGGAGCAACTTTATCTAGATATGTTGCAGCAATTCCCACAAAACAAACAGGCATTATTGGCACTGGCTAAGATTAAATACAGCCAAAATGATTCAAAAAGCTCGTTAGATTTTATTGATAAACTATTGGAAGTTGAGCCAAAAAACTACACGGCGATTGAATTCAAAGCACGCGTTAATTATCAGCAAAATAAAGAAATCGAGCAATATAAGAGTGTGTTTAAAATAGCGTGGCGGTTATACCCCGACTATGAACCACTAATCATTAAAATGGCGGCAATACATGGCGCTGAAAATCAGCATCAAAAAGGTATTTCATTATTGCAAGCTATCTTGAATAACCACGATCATCATCAACAATATTGGAAGGTTTATGGCGATTTACTGCTTGAATCTGGGTTAAGTGCTCAAGCGTTGACTCTTTATCAACAATGGGGACAACAAAGCCCAAATTCGCCTTTGCCTTTATTGAAGCAAATAGAAATTGCTGAGCGGTTAGGGCGTTATAAAGATGGTATTCGACTTATCAATCAGACCCGTAACAAATTTGGTTATTTAGTAAGTCTCCAAGAGAAAAAGATCAGTTTGCTAACTTTAGATAATCAGTTAACCCTGGCCCGGGAATTGTTTAATCAATACCAAGCCACTGGTAAAGGAAAAAACAACGTATACATCGCGGGTCTCGAAGGCGAGCTGTTTTACCGCGAGAACAAGTTTGAACTTGCTAAAATTAGCCTATTAAAAGCTTATGAAGGGACTAATAGAGTCAGGTATTTAATGACATTGAGCAAGGTTTACCCCAAAGTAGGACTTGCTCAAGAGGGTGTTGACTTGTTGAAGAAACACTTGGAAAAAGATCCGCTTAATCGCCGGGTTAAAGTATTACTGGCTGAATCTTATGCGGTGATGAATTCGCCATTAGCAATAGAAAGCTACCAGCACCTGCTTGAATCAGCGCCTGATAATTTTATTGTATTGAACAATCTCGCATGGTCGCTTGCTCAGTCTGGTCAATATGAGCAGGCACTAATTCATATCGAGAAAGCCATAAAAATTCAACCTAGGAATGCTCAGCTTCTGGATACTTACGGCGTGGTTTTGTTTAAAATGTCGCAACATGATAAAGCGTTAATTCAGTTCGAAACTGGGTTGAAAATTGCGCCTAATAATTCTGAATTAATTCTGCACAATGTCGAACTGTTTATAGCAATGAATAAATACAACAAGGCTAAACGCCTGTTGAATGATATCGAAAATAAAGTACCGCCGCAGTTTTTATCACAGTACAAAAACTTAAAGCTACAGATTGATAAATCATAGTAGATAAAGCTATTACAGATAGAAAAACAGCTCCATATAGGAGCTGTTTTGTTATCTGTGACTTAGGGTCAAATTAATATTTCGACCACACTAGGATGACCTAAAAACTGCCCTGGACTGGAACATGCTCCATATGCTCCCGATTGATAGATGCAAATTAAATCATCGACTGCTATTTTAGCCAACTGAACTTTATTGGCGACAATATCCAGCGGGGTGCAAAGGGGGCCGACGATGGTCACTGGCTCTAAGGTTGTCTCACTCATTTTATTGGCGATAGCTACGGGGTAATTTTTTCTAATGACTTGACCAAAATTGCCTGAATTTGATAAATGATGGTGTAACCCGCCATCAGTGACAGCATAAGTTTGGCCACGAGATGTTTTTATATCGATGACTTTACAGATATAAAGACCCGCAGGGCCAACTAGATAACGTCCTAGTTCCATTACTATTTTAGTGGGACTAAACCGCTCATTGTATTGGATTAATAAGCGGTCTAAATTTTCGGCAATCGCCGTAATATCTAAATGACGTTCACCCGGAAAGTAGGGGATCCCTAAACCGCCACCGATATTGATGCTTATGGCAGCTGAATTTGCAGCGGTAAGTAGCTCACTGGCCAGTGCAAATGTTTGATTATGCGCTGCGATGAGCGCATCTTGGTTAAGATTTTGCGAGCCGCTAAAAATGTGTAGTCCGATAAAATTATTGGCTGAATTGTTAATTCGAATAATAAGGTCGCTGACTTGTTCACTATCAATACCAAAGGGTTTCGAGCCGCCAGTCATCTGCATCCCAGAGGACTTTAACTCAAAATCTGGATTAACTCTTAGGGCGATATTTGCTGCTATTGCTAAGTCAGAGCTTAATTTTTCTATTCTAGTGAGTTCAGATTCAGACTCGACATTAATGGTCACGCCCGCGCTAATCGCACTAATGAGTTCAGCATTAGTTTTTCCTGGTCCTGCAAAGCTAATATTGGCACTCGATATATGACTTTGTAATGCCAAACGCATTTCACCAGCGGATGCGACATCAAAGCCGTCCACTAAATTGCCAAGATAATTAATAATAGGAAAGTAGGGATTAGCCTTAATGGCATAGTGCAGCTCGATTTTTGCGGGAAGCTGTTGCCTTAATTTAGTGAAGGTGTCAGTAATAACGTCTTTGCTGTACACATAATAAGGTGTTTGACCGACAATATTGGCTATGTGTTTGGCGGTGAAACCACTGACCTGTAACTGACCGTCATCGGTAACCCTAAACTGGTTCATTTTGGCATGGGTGGGAGGTGTTTTATTCATAAACTAGACTCTTCAAATAATCGGTTAAATTGGGCTGTAAGCGCGACCCGGTCTATTTTTCCATTGGCATTATGTGGCATTGTTTCGATGGCGATATACTTGAGCGGTTGCATGTAGTTGGCTAACTCTTTACGACAATGAGCTTGCACTGTTTTTACTAAGCTAATGTCGACTACTACCGTCACAAACACCACAATCATTGCCTGGCCTAATTGTGGGTGGGGCAGACCGATTACGGCGGCCTCAACAACGTCGGATAGTTGATAAATGACATCTTCCACTTCCCCTGGGCTAACGCGATAGCCAGACGATTTAATCATGTCATCTTGGCGGGCAACAAAATATAAAAAACCTTCACTGTCACGCGTTACCCAGTCACCAGAAAACACCGCGATGTCATTTAAGCATAACTGCGGTAGCGCGGTAGCAACCGGCTTAAAGCGTTGCGCGGTTTTTTCTGGAGCATTCCAATAGCCCATACTAACAAGCGGTCCTCGGTGAACTAATTCACCAGGTTCATTATCGTTAGCAATCCGGCCATCGCTAGTGACGACCAATAGTTCAGCATTAGGAATGGCCTTGCCGATCGAATTAGGGTGGGTCTTGATATATTTAGGCTCGAGATAGCTCGAACGAAAGGCTTCGGTTAGTCCATACATTAAATAGGGTTGCGCTGTCGGAAATAGTACTTGAAGCTGCTCTAATATGGCTTTAGGCATTGCGCCACCAGAGTTCGTAAAATAGCGCAAAGATGATAAATCGTACTGATTGTTTAGTTTGACTAGCTGGGCCCATAATGGCGGGACAGCGGCCAAGCCAGTTATTTGATGCTTAGTGATTGCTTTTAGCACATCATTTGGCAGTAAATAGTCCATTAATATGCAGTGAGCACCGACGCTAAAAGCCGTGGTTATTTGGCTTAAGCCATAATCAAAACTTAAGGGTAAGAGTGCCAGAATCTTATCATCGCTCGTGTTGTGTAAGTATAGCGCCACACTATTGGCCCCGCACAATAAATTGCGATGTGATAAAACAACCCCTTTGGCTAACCCTGTACTGCCTGAAGTATACAATATTGCTGCCATATCATGGTCGGTTCGACTAAACGCTGGTGCCACTGTTGTTTGTTGTGGGGTCGTTGACCATAGTGATAGTTGCTGACTGGTTAATATTAGCTCGTTAACGTCGGTCACAATGACCGTAATAAGGTCAAGGCATTGGCCTAAAATTTCTGTCAGCTGCTTTGCTCGTGCCGTGTTGG
>JABSRS010000120.1 GCA_013214885.1 Gammaproteobacteria bacterium | reverse complement strand
GATTAAACCGACTGATGGTTTGACGAATTTCGGTGACCCCGCTGACCTCAAGAGTGGTGCCTAATTTTCCTTGTTCAAGCGCGATAAACCCCGTTGATAGCTTGGCTAATGGTTTACTAATGTGATGCGCCAGCCAATAAGCAAGTAACAACCCTAGGCCAGCCATAAAGACAATGACGATAATTAGGTAGCCAAAGTAGCGGTCAGAGACCGAATCTTGCTGGTCGAACTCAAATAGCTTTTGCTCAATTGATTGGTCTTGTTGCTTCAACAAGGTGATGCTTCTAAAGTCATTGCTGTGAGTTATTTTAATATTAGCCAATAGTTGCTTAAGGTGAGGTTGGAGCCGGATTGTTGGTTGCTGTTCACGACGAGGGGTTAATTCGACAATCTTACCTTGCTGACCTAGGACTAAAGAGTATTGGTCGTTTAATTTGATTATTTGCTGCGGCGCAGCAGTGACCTCAATTTGATATTGCTGGGCAATTTGATCGGGGGTCATCGTTTGGCTGACCTGCCTGAACTGCCGTAATGGCAGATCGTCAATCACAAAGTCTAGCACTTGCTCTGACAGTGCCTGAGATTTAGTCTGAATCTCATTATTTAACTGGTCTTTGATATAGGAAACAAAAACTAATTGGACTAATGTTAGTGCAATAATTAACAAAGCCACCAGTAGGAACAAATAGCGTTTTAATGACATATTAAATATTTAACCTTGGGTGATATATAGCATGATTACTTTATATCAATATTCATATCAATATTCATATCAATATTCATATCAATATTCATATCAATATTCATATCAATATTCGAGCCACAAAGGTTAAAAAAAATTATATCGTAAAAACATTAAGTTATGTCAGTCGATTTGAGCTATCAGTACTAAAAGTCCTGATAACAGGACTTTTAGTACTGATATCAGGACTTTTTTAATCGTATAATAAAAATGTTATTTGTTAACTTATTGATGTTTAGGTTAATACAATGTTGGTATGGATGTTGAAATGATATTTGTGATACCACATATATTATTAAACTCAGAAGGGAAAGTGTTATGAATTTATTTACTAAATCACTCATTAGTTCGTTATTTGCGCCAGCGCTTATGGTTGCGATGCCATCGATTGCCGAGGAAATTGTTGTTGAACGGGAAATTGAGATTAGTGCCGAACGTGGCAAGGATGTAAGGATCCATGTTACAAACGATGATGACGATCAGGTATTTATTGTGTCGTTTGATGACTTAAAAAATCTTGATGCGCTTGATGACAAACTTCAAGGTCTCGATCGCGATACCATGGCTAAAATAAAAGCATCGCTGGAAAGTATGCGCGAGACCCTTGATAATGCCAAGCACAAGATAGAAATTCACAAACTTACTGATCATGGTAAGCGGGGCTTCCAGGTCGATCTTAGTGCTGAAATGGCGGAACTGGATCAGTTAGATGATTTACTCAATAGCTCACAAATGATCGACCTGCTGGGTGATTTTTATCAAGTCAGAACGATTAACCGTATTCATCGAGTTAGCGACGGTGCTGAAGCTGATTCAGAGGAGCATCGAGTGATAGTGATTGACGCTGGTGGTAGCAACATCATAAGAACTGACGGCAGTGAATTTAGAGTAAATTTCGGTGATTCGAATCTAGTGCTAAAAGGTCATGTTGATGCGATTTTAAAAATGATTAATCACGGTCAGTTTTCGGCTGAGGAATTAGAAAAAATTCAACAAGCGTTAAACGAAAAGTTTTAAACCAATAAAACACTCTCTGTTGTCATAAATCTCGGTAAATTATCGGGATTTATGATTACTTAATCTTTTTATGAAAAAGAGTATGGCAAAACAGTATGGCAAAACCGAATAAAAAAGGCCCGACTAAAACCGTCGAAATATTCTGCTTTAAATGCAAAGCTAAATTATTTAAATATCGCAAGGGTGGCAAAGGGGCGTTAATAAAATGCTTTAAAGAGCGGATCGTTGACGATTACACCCTCATTTCGTGCCAATGCCCTAACTGCCAACAAATCTTTGCTCGCGAGATGCTAATCCGTGGCACCCCAGCTTATAAAATGATCGGTGGTAAAGTCTGGTTTAAATAAGGCTAGTAATCGACACGCTTACGTAAATTTTTCTGACTGCCTTGTTTATTCTTTGTATCTAACCGACGCATTTTAGACCCAAATGTTGGTTTGGTTGCTACCCTTCTTTTTTCAACTTTGTTTACCTGCTGAATTAATTCAACAAACTGTTTAAGCGCTATCTCTTTATTACTGTCTTGGCTCCGAGTCGATTGTGACTTGATGATAATTTTGCCAGATTTACTAATGCGATGATCACTGAGAATGAGTAATTTAGTCTTTAAACGCTCGGGTAAAGATTTTGAGCCTCTAATATCAAAAAATAAATGAACAGCTGTTGAGGTTTTGTTGACATGCTGACCACCAGCCCCTTGAGAGCGAATAAATTGAATTTCAACTTCAGAGTACGGAATTACGATTGAATTGGAAATTTTGAACAAGTTTAATTCCTTATTTTTTGCAAATTAGTCAGGCGATAGTAGTGAGTTTTGACTATTTATTAAACGGTATTTTAATTCTTTTGCTAGGCTTTAGATAGTACACAACGTAAGGGGAATACTATGTTTGTAGCTAAGAGTGATAAGTTTGTAGCTAATAATGATAACCGTTTTTTCACCAGAATGGATGTTGAATGTGTGGTACGGTTTAAAGTAAACGGTGACAATGATTTGTTTCATGGTCATTTAGAGAACTTAAGTGCTGAAGGTGTTACGTTTAACACGGAATGCGAATTAACCCAAGATACTGAAATTTTACTAGAAGTTAATCCTGGTAGCGGTTCCGTACCGCCATTGATGGCTAGTGCAAAGGTCTTGCGGTGTAATATATCAGAGCAAGGTAAATATCGGATATCTTGCGAAATGAAAATTTGTGCTTAGGGTTTAACCCTGATTTACTCATACTGTTTTCCAAACATAAGGCGGCTAATTTAGCCGCCTTATGTAGTTTTACTAATAATAAGGGTTGCGACTTTAGTCCACTTCTTAAAAAGTCTGGATTTGGTAGCATCATTAGAGATATAGCAACGGGTTAATTTTATATGAGCACAGCGATTATTTCACATCACGAATGCCGCAAGCATAAGATGCTTGACGGTCATCCTGAAGATCCTAGCCGGATTGATGCTATTTCAGATCGTCTTATTGCTAGCGGTTTGGAGTATAGCCTTGACCACTTTGATGCTGAAAAAGTCTCTCGTGAAGATTTAATGCGGGTCCATAATGGTGCTTATTTAGATCATCTGGAAAAAATCCAGCCAAAGGAGGGCTTAATTAATGTCGATCCTGATACCCAAATGTGCCCGCAAACACTAAAAGCTGCCACGCGTGCTGCGGGTGCTGCGGTGCAAGCGGTCAACTTGGTGTATCAAAGTAATCACCGCGCGGTCTTTTGTAATGTTAGGCCGCCAGGGCATCATGCCGAACGCGCCCAAGCTGGCGGATTTTGCTTTTATAACAATGTCGCTGTTGCCGCGAGCTATGCACTAGATAAGTTAGGCTTAGATCGGGTAGCCGTGATCGATTTTGATGTTCACCATGGCAACGGCACCGAAGATATTTTTAAGGACGATCAGCGGGTGATGTTTTGCTCGATTTTTCAGCATCCTTTTTTCCCTTATTCAAATACCGAACGACCAAATAAACAACATATCAAAATACCGCTTGCTGCAGGGGCCGGCAGTGAAGAGTTCCGTCACGTGGTGGTCAATGATTGGTTGCCGGCATTAGTCGATTTTAAACCACAGCTAATATTTATTTCAGCAGGTTTTGATGCTCACCGTGATGATGATATGGGAGATATGAATCTTGAGGATGCTGATTATGCTTGGGTTACTGAAAAATTGGTCGATTTAGCGCACCAATTGGATTGCCAGGGCATAGTGTCGGTGCTTGAGGGAGGTTATGTGCCTGATGCGCTAGGGCGGAGTGTAATTGCTCATGTTAGAGCGTTAGCTGGGTTATAATTAAGCGACTTCGTAATAGCAGGCGTTTACCGCGAGCTGCTCGCTAATAATCTGTTTGGTCAGTGACACGCAGCCGCCACATTGATCACCGACTGCAAATTTTTGTTTAATTTGCTTAATCGTTTCATTGCCATTATTGACAGCATGACGAATATCATTTTCAGTAATAGCGTTGCAGACACAAACGAACATAAGAATCATTCCCATTAAGATATGCAGGAAGTATAAATGATATTGATTTGTATTTGTAGTTAGGTTTGGTGATTTAGCGCAAAAAATTGAATGTTTTTTGCGCTAATTGAGTTTTTACTGCAATGGTAACTTCATTTCGACCCAGCCTTCCTCAATATCGAATTTCACTTTGAAGCCTAATTTACGTGACAAACTTACCATGCCAGCATTTTGAGGCAGCGTGATTCCCACCATGACCAGCGTCCCGCGTTGCTTACAATACTCAATCATTTTAACCATTAATTTTTTACCTAAGCCTTGCCCTTGCAGATCGCTGCGGATGACTACGGCGAATTCTGTTTCGCTATTTTCAGGATCGGTAATTGCACGGACTACTCCAAGCGTATGAAACTTACCATCTTGATCTTTATACGAAGCAATAAAGGCCATTTCACGGTCAAAATCGATTTGGGTCATTTTCGCCATTGCTTCATGGCTTAATTGTCCAACTTCACCAAAGAATCGCTTATAACGGTCTTCTTTACTTAGGCTGTCATTGAACTCGAAGTGCGTTTGTTCGTCTTCTGCAATAATGGGCCGTAGCAACACCTCTCTGCCATCACGCAAGGTAAACATTTCTTCATGCTTTTTCGGGTAGGGACGGATAGCCAGTCTTGAAGTACCGTCGCCTTCACTGGGCGCTAGCTTGATATTGACATCGAGCAGTATTATTTCTGCTCCCGCCACTAACATTGGATTAATGTCTAATGCGACTATTTCGGGGCAATCAACGATTAAATACGAAAGTTGAGTTAGGACCACCGATAAGGCATTAATATCTAATGCTTGCAGGGCTTTGCGATCTTTTATTTTGCCAGTCTTTAAGGCGTTAATCAGCATGTAACGTGACAGCGCCGTATTTAAAGGGGGTAAAGCCACCGCGGCGTCTTGAGCAAGATCCCAATCGGAACCCCCTTCGCCAATATATAACACCGGACCAAACACTGGATCATTATGCATCGCGAATCTTAATTCTTGCGCGCCTGCAGTTTGGGCCATTTTTTGAATGGTTAATCCTGTTATGTTGATGCCTGACTCGAATGAGGCAACTCGTTCGAGCATTGCCGTGGCAGCATGTTCGACGTCGTCGCCGTTGTTGATATTTAGGACCACACCGCCAACATCTGATTTATAGGCAAGATCACGCGCCTCAATTTTCAGTGCCACGGGAAAGCCAATGGCACAAGCAATAGCTTTGGCTTGTGCTGGGGTTTGAGCACTGCTGGTGGCAATACAGGTTAAGCCATAAGCCGACAGAATTTCTTGGCCGCTACCAATATCTAAATTTGTGATGCCATTAGCCAAGTGTTGCTGAGCTAATTCTCGGACCAAAGAGGCGTTAGACTGAACGTGGCGAGAGATTGACTTGGGTGTTTGTTGCAGTAATTTCTGGTTACGACGGTATTCAACCATATGCATAAACGCGCCAACGGCTCCTTCAGGTGTGCGATAAGTTGGAATCCCATTTTTTCTAAAGCGGCGGCGGGCTTCATACGCTGCTTGTTCGCCAGTCCAGTTGGTCAAAATAGTTAATTTACTCGACTTAGGTAACTTGGCAGTAACAGTTAAAATACTATCGGCAAATTCTTCTCCTGGGGCCACTGCACTTGGAGAGTGGATAATTAATAGGGTATCGATTTGTTTTGATTGAGTTAAAATCTCGACTGCCTGAGCAAATCGGGCAGGGGTCGAATCCCCAGTAATATCAATCGGGTTAGATCTGGACCAATAATTGGGTAATATTTTTTCAAGCCGCTCAATAATTTCAGGCTCTAATTGGGCTAGCTTGCCGCCACGAGATATCAGGCCATCAACAGCCATGATGCCAGGAGCACCACCATTAGTCACAATCGCTAATCGCTCACCTTTTAATGGCTTGGCATGAGCTAAGGTTTCAAAAGCGGCAAACAGCTCATGTAAATCATGAACTCGCAACATCCCAGCACGCCTAAAGGCGGCATCGTAAACTAAATCACTCCCTGCATTTTGGCCGCCACTCTGGTCGCCGCTATGATGGGAAACGGAAATGGCACCTTCGGCGGTACTGCCTGATTTAATCACTAGTATTGGTTTTGAGCGAGCTGCCGTACGCGCTGCTGACATAAAACGGCGATGGTCCTGAATGCTATCAATATACAATAATATCGCGTGAGTTTTATGGTCACGACCGAGGTAATCTAACAGCTCATTAAAATTAATATCAATGGTTTCACCCAGAGAGATAAAGTGCGAAAAACCGATCCCTTTATGATTAGCCCAATCAAGCATCGTGGTGGCAATTGATGATGATTGTGAAATAAACGCCACTTTGCCTGGCAGTGCTTGTAAGTGAGCAAAACTGGCATTAAGTCCGATATGAGGTAATTGCATACCCAAGCTACTGCCACCGAGCAATCTTATGCCGTATTGCTTGGCAATCGCGGTAATTTGCTGTTCGCCGCTACCTTGCTCAGTTTCAGGTAGTTGATTAATCCCAGAAGCTAAAATAGAAGCATAAGTGCAACCTATTTCACCCAATTGAGTCAGGACATCGGCAACGCTAGCGGCATTAACCGCGATAATTGCAAAATCTGGTGTCATAGGTAGCTGCTCGACAGTTTTATAAGCCAACACTCCACATACCGCCGAGTATTTCACACTAACAGGCATAATGGGGCCAGCAAAGCTGCCTTGAAGTAAGTTGCGCATTACAAGGTTACCTGGGCGACCTAGCTTATCTGACGCCCCAATAACGGCGATAGACTTTGGTTGAAACAAGTGTGAAATCGGATTGCGGCTCATCATGATATCCTCATGTTTTTTTGATAAGTTAAATCATAAAACACTGGGCTAGTTTGCACCATCTTCAAGTGAGTGTTTTTTGTCCGATATTTGCGATTAAATTGATCTGCCCCCGCATTTAGGGCATGAGAAACTCGATATTGATTCAAAGTTAAATAAATGACCCAATATTGAGAAGTGGCTAAAAACTTATATAAGTTAATCTTTAGTTCAGCTAACGATAGGTTACAATAGCGCAATAATTTATTTTAAAGGGAGAGTGTAGTGAACGCTCAGTATTCAGTAAAGAAAATAGCAGCGATTGCAGTCGCGATTTCAACCTTAACATTAAGTGCTTGTCAGACTTATGACCCTTACACTGGCGAGCAAAAATCCAGTAAAGCAACAATCTATGGTATCGGCGCAGCGCTGGGTTGTGCGATTCTTGGTTCACGCAAAGATGGTAAGCGTGCACGCCAAGCAGCTGTCGGCTGTGGTGCTATAGGTGCAGGTATTGGTGCATACATGGATGCGCAGGAAACTGAATTGCGTAAAGAAATGGAAGGCACAGGTGTTCGTGTTGAGCGTAACGGTGACCAACTAAGACTAATCATGCCAGGCAACATCACTTTTCAAACCGCTAAATATAACATCAGCGGCAACTTTTATTCGACCCTTGACGCGGTAGGTCGAGTGCTTGCCAAATTCCAAGATACTCAATTAATGGTCGGTGGCCATGCCGATAGTACTGGTTCAGTCGCTTTCAATCAGCGATTATCAGCGGACCGTGCTCAAGCTGTTGCTAACTACTTACGCTCGAATGGCGTGCAATCAAATCGATTGATGAGTCGAGGTTATGGTTCTGAGTTGCCAGTAGCGGATAATTCAACCCCACAAGGTCGTCAAATGAACCGCCGGGTTGAGTTAGATATCGTGCCAACGCAACCGCGTTAATCTCGATAACTATTGTCAGGGCTTGTTGTTTACTAAAACACTGAAACAGCAAGCTCGGTATCATTTTTTACAATATTATTAGGATGATAAATTATTTTTGTGTTACTTTAATACCTCGTTAAATTATTTCCTTAAAACGAGACTAAAGCTCTGATGCTCGAGATTTAAGGATGCTTTTATTTAGGGTTTGTTATGCATCAGTTGTTGAAATTTAATCATTTCAAAGTGCTATTTTTTATATTCATTTTCACTAATCTTCTTTCGTTTGCGAACGCTGCAACATCAAGTACTCCTACCTCAGCAGTTTTTGCAAATCCTCAACTTAAAGTTGAGTATATAGTTAACAAAGATCAAAAAAAACCATTAATGGTCACGACTTTAGCCGAAGATAATCATGGTTTTTTGTGGTTAGGATCATCAAGTGGTTTAAGCCGATTCGATGGCAATAAATTTAAACCTTTTTCATTTAATAGCGAAGATAATACCAGTCTTCCTAATAATTTCATTCGGGCGTTGCTCGTTGATAGCAAAGAGCGACTTTGGGTTGGTACTGAGCAAGGTTTGGCGTTGTATAACGCTAAGTTCGAAAATTTTCAGCGTTTTGACAATTGTGGGTTAATTGATGATTATATTTGGGCGATTTTTGAAGATGATCAACAGCGCCTATGGGTTAGCACGCAAAGTGGTGTCCATATTTTTAATGAAACCAATCAAAGATTCGAACCTGTTATTATTGATGGCCTTAGCGAGGCGGCATCACTGCATGATCTTAAAAATATTTCACAAAGTTCCGATGGCTCAATTTGGTTAGGCT
>JABSRS010000119.1 GCA_013214885.1 Gammaproteobacteria bacterium | reverse complement strand
TGCTTCATTTGTACTGGGTTAAGACCCAATTTGAAGCCAAGTTCACGGCCCTGGTAAGCTTGTGCGCCTACTAGTGGATCGATTGTTACGTTGTGGATCAACTCTGGAGTTTCTTCAGCAACAGTTTCAATATCAACGCCGCCTTCAGTTGATGCCATAAATACAACTTTACGTGTACCACGGTCAACAACAGCGCCAAGATATAACTCGTTTGCAATATCAGTACAGCTTTCTACTAAGATTTTAGTAACTGGCTGGCCTTTAGCATCTGTTTGATAAGTCACTAGGTTTTTACCTAACCACTGCTGTGCAAACGCTTTGATTTCTTCTTTGGTTTTAACTAGCTTAACACCGCCAGCTTTACCACGGCCACCCGCGTGTACCTGAGTTTTAACAACCCACATATCACCGCCAATCTTGTCAGCAGCTTCTGCAGCTTCTTGAGGAGTGTCGCAAGCGAACCCTTCAGAAACTGGCAGACCATACTCTGCGAATAATTGCTTCGCTTGATACTCATGCAAATTCATGATTATTTTCCGTCATGTTGGTTAAACAATGTTGCCAAATCCTGAGATTTGGCAACCATAGCTCTATACAAGAGCCAATTCTAAATACTTATACGTCTAGCAATAGACGAGTTGGATCTTCAAGTAAGTCTTTAATCGTTACTAAGAAGCCAACTGATTCTTTACCATCAACAATACGGTGATCGTAAGACAATGCTAGATACATCATTGGTAAGATTTCAACTTTACCGTCAACCGCCATTGGGCGATCTTGGATTTTATGCATTCCCAAGATTGCGCTTTGTGGCAAGTTGATAATAGGGGTAGAGATCAATGAACCGAACACACCACCATTAGTAATGGTGAAGTTGCCGCCAGTCATTTCGTCAACAGTAAGTTTACCATCACGACCTTTGATTGCCAATTCACGAATTTTCTTTTCGATATCGCTCATGCTCATCTGGTCAGTGTCACGAAGTACTGGCGTTACCAGTCCACGAGGCGTTGAAACAGCGATGCTGATGTCGAAGAAGTTGTGATAAACAATATCATCACCGTCAATTGACGCGTTAACACCAGGGAAACGCTTAAGTGCTTCGGTTACGGCTTTAACGTAGAAAGACATAAAGCCTAAACGCGTATCATGGCGCTTCTCAAAGGCATCTTTGTACTGAGCACGTAGATCCATGATTGGCTTCATGTTGATTTCGTTAAACGTAGTCAACATAGCTGTTTCGTTCGTTGCTTGCAGTAAACGCTTAGCAATAGTCTTACGTAAACGCGTCATTGGAACACGTTTCTGACTACGAGCGCCTAAATCAACAACAGGAGCAGCGGCAACAGGTGCAGCAGCTTTAGCTGATTTGATGAATGCTTCAACGTCTTCTTTGGTTAAACGACCGCCAACACCAGAACCTTTAATCTTGTCCGCAGACAATTTGTGCTCTGATAATAAACGGCGAACTGAAGGACTAAGTGCATCGGACTGTTCGCCCGCTGCAGGTGCTACGTCAGTAGCAGGAGCTGCGACAGCAGCATCGTTAGTCACTTCTTGACCAGCAACTGCGCCTGGCTTAATAATAGCAATCACGTGCTCGCCAAGTACTGTCGCGCCTTCGTCTTCACGAATTTCAATAACCACACCGCTTTCAGGTGCAGGCACTTCAAGTACTACTTTGTCAGTTTCAATATCAACTAAGTTATCATCACGTGATACAAAATCAACGACCTTAACATGCCAAACTGCAATCGAGGCATCGGCCACTGATTCTGGTAATACAGGAACTTTAATTTCGATATTCATCGAGTTTTCCCTTTCAATTTATTTAATAGTCAACGCTGATTCGATCAACGCCGCTTGTTGTAATTTATGCATTGCAGGATAACCACAAGCAGGCGCAGCTGACGCTTCACGACCAGCATAGGTTAACTGTGCACCCTTTGGAATTGCATTCCAAAAATGATGCTGACTACAATACCAAGCACCTTGGTTTTGTGGCTCTTCTTGACACCAAACAAAATCAGTTACATGGCTATATTGTTCCAGTAACTTAGTCAGTTCATCATGTGGGAACGGATAAAGTTGCTCGATACGAATAAGGACGACGTCAGTTTGTTCATCGGCACGACGTTGTTGTAATAGCTCGTAATAAACCTTGCCACTACAGAACACTACGCGCTTAACTTGCTTAGCGTCTAAGTCGTCAATTTCACCAATCACGTTTTGGAACGTTCCGCTCGCTAGTTCTTCAAGGGTCGAAGTACATAACGGGTGACGTAACAATGATTTTGGCGTCATGACCACTAATGGACGACGCATTGGGCGAACCACTTGGCGGCGTAACATGTGATAAATCTGTGCTGGGGTTGATGGGACAACAACCTGCATATTATGATCGGCACACAGTTGTAAGAAGCGCTCTAGACGGGCTGAAGAATGCTCAGGGCCTTGACCTTCGTAACCATGTGGCAACAGCATAGTTAGACCACATAAACGGCCCCACTTTTGCTCACCAGAAGAGATAAACTGATCAAATACTACTTGGGCACAGTTCGCGAAATCGCCAAATTGAGCTTCCCAAATATTCAAACCAGCTGGCTCAGCGGTGGTGTAACCGTATTCAAACGCGACGACTGAGTTTTCAGATAACACCGAATCATACAGTCTGAATTTACCTTGGTTTTCCGAGATATTTTTCAGCGGTGTATACGTGCTAGCGTCAGTTTGGTTATGCAATACAGCGTGACGGTGGAAGAACGTGCCACGAGCACTATCTTGACCGATCAAACGAATGTTGGTGCCTTGTTCAAGAATAGTGGCGTAAGCCAGATTCTCTGCAAAACCCCAATCAACCGCTTTCTCACCATTAGCCATGGTAACGCGATCGTTATAGATCTTAGCCACACGTGACTGGAGCTTATGCTCTTCTGGGTACTGACACATTTTATGGGCAAGTACTGTCACTTTTTCAAGTGGCAAAGTCGCGTCATAAGGGATGTCCCAATCGTGTCCGATATACGGAGCCCAATCAGTTGAATGAAGGGTCATTGGACGCCATTCATCAACCACACAATCACCATGATCTAAACGGTCACGATAATCATTAATCATTCCAGACAAATCAGCTTGTTCTACTATTTGAGCTGCGAGCAATTTATCTGCATAAATTTTACGCGGGGTCGGATGACGTTTAATCTTTTGGTACATCAATGGCTGCGTTGCATTTGGCTCATCGGCTTCGTTATGGCCATGACGACGATAACAAACCAAGTCAATCACGACATCGCGTTTGAACTTGTTACGATAATCAACCGCAATACGAGACACAAAAGCAACCGCTTCTGGATCGTCACCATTAACGTGGAAAATTGGCGCCTGAACCATCTTAGCGATGTCGGTACAGTACATAGTAGAGCGCATGTCTTCAGGATTGTTGGTGGTGAAACCAACTTGGTTGTTAATCACGATACGAATAGTACCGCCAACCTTAAAGCCACGAGTCTGAGACATATTAAACGTCTCTTGTACTACGCCCTGTCCAGCAATTGCACTATCACCGTGAATGGTGATTGGCATCACTAGCTTACCGTCTTTACATTCTAAACGGTCTTGACGAGCGCGAACGCTACCGATAACCACTGGGTTAACGATTTCAAGGTGCGATGGGTTAAACGCCATAGCAACATGAAGTGCACCATGAGGTGTTTCGAAATCAGCCGAGAAACCTTGATGATATTTAACATCACCCGAGCCATCTATTTTGTCGTGAGTACCAGCAAACTCGTCAAATAACTCTGACGGTTTTTTACCCAGCAAGTTAACCAAGACATTTAGTCGACCACGGTGAGCCATGCCCAACACGATTTCTTTAGCACCATGTTCGCCAGCTTTATATAAAATCTCGCGTAACATTGGGATTAAAGCGCCGCCGCCTTCAAGAGAAAAACGTTTAGCACCAGGAAATTTAGCACCGATGTATTTTTCAATACCTTCAGCGGCAGTTAATCCTGATAACAAACGAATTTTTTCGTCGTTGCTATAGCCTGGTGAACTTTGAACAGATTCAAGTTGCTGCTGGATCCAACGCTTTTCTTCAGTATCGGTAATGTGCATATACTCTGCACCGACGCTGCCACAATAGGTTTTTTCTAAGGCGTTATGAAGATCACGAAGTTTCATCGATTCTTTGCCAACGGCAAATGAACCAACATTAAACTCGGTGTTCATATCGTCTTGATCTAATGTGTGAAAAGCTGGATTTAACTCAGCTACCTTTTGACGCTCCCATAATCCTAATGGATCAAGGTTGGCGTGTTGATGACCGCGGAAACGGTAGGCGTTAATCATCTGCAGTACTTTTACTTGCTTAGAAGCTGTCTGCGGATCAATTTCGCTAGCAGGACCACCACGGGCCTCTTTTGCTGCACGGCGGAAGTAATCACGGATCTTAGTATGATTAACATCTTGGATGCCTGCATCTTCTGGACTAACAGCTAACTGTTCAAAAACAGTACGCCATTCGTCAGAAACAGCAGTTGCATCTTCAAGAAAGTCCTCATACAACCCTTCTATATAGCTTGCATTAGCACCAGCCAGATGAGACGACTCTAACCACGTCTTCATTATGCCTTCATGCATTTTTTGCCCTTTTTATAAAAAACGCTACAAAATAGTTGTAACTCTCGATTGCATTAATCAAAAATATTAATTATTACAACGTCAGTTACCCAAATACACTTTAATTATTTAATATATTAGCTACATACTGTTTACATCTTGTAAACAAATATATTGCTAATACAAAAATAGCCATGAACTCTAAAGAGGTCATGGCTATTGAAATATTTTAGCTACATTCGCCAAGGTTCATCTTAAACCGCTCTGTTTAACAACATAGATTTAATGTGACCAATTGCCTTAGTCGGGTTTAACCCTTTAGGACAAACGCTAACGCAGTTCATGATGCCGTGACAACGGAATACGCTGAATGCGTCATCAAGATTGCTTAAACGCTCTTCAGTTGCTGTATCGCGACTATCGATTAAGAAACGATAAGCATGCAACAGACCCGCTGGACCAATGAATTTATCAGGGTTCCACCAGAATGACGGACAAGAAGTCGAACAACATGCACATAAAATACATTCGTATAGACCATCTAACTTGTCACGTTCTTCAACAGTTTGTAAGTGCTCACGCGCCGGTGGATTCTTACCATCGTTAATCAGGTAAGGCTTAACCTTTTCATACTGGATATAGAACTGGCTCATGTCGATAATTAAATCACGGACCACTGGCAAACCAGGTAGCGGACGTAAAATAATGGTATTGCCTTTAAGATCTGATAACGGGGTAATACATGCCAGGCCATTTTTGCCGTTCATGTTTAGACCATCACTACCACAAACACCTTCACGACACGAACGACGGAAAGATAGAGTAGGATCTTGCTCTTTTAATAAAAGCAGCGCATCAAGGACCATCATGTCAGAACCGTCTTCGATTTCTAACGTGTAATCTTTCATGAAAGGTTTCGCATCAACATCAGGATTGTAGCGATAAATTGAGAATAATTTTTTCATCACACTCTCCTTAGTAAATACGAGCTTTAGGTGGGAAGGCTTCACGCTTATGCGGCGCAAAGTTAACGTCACGCTTACTCATGGTTTCAGTATCAGGGTGATAAACACTGTGACATAGCCAATTAACATCATCACGATCTGGGAAATCTTCACGCGAGTGAGCACCACGACTTTCTTCACGGAAGTTTGCTGCAACAGCTGTTGCATAAGCAGTTTCCATCAAGTTATCTAATTCTAAACATTCAATACGCTGAGTGTTGAATTCAGCAGAGTTGTCAGACAACTTAGCATTTTGCAGACGCTTACGAATGCTCTTAAGCTCAGCTAAACCTTCTGCCATTGCTTTACCTTCACGGAATACCGAGAAGTTAAGCTGCATACAAAGCTGCATGTCTTTCTTGATTTGAACTGGATCTTCACCGTCTTTGTTGCTTTCCCAACGATTTAAACGCGCAAGTGCAGCATCGACATTAGCTTCAGAGGCATCTTTATGCTTTAGTTCATCCGTTAGGTATTTACCCAAGAATTGACCAGCACTACGACCAAATACCACTAAATCAAGTAGCGAGTTGCCACCTAAGCGGTTAGCACCGTGGACAGATACACAAGCAATCTCACCAACAGCAAATAAACCTTCAATCACCGTATCTTCGCCATCATGGCCGCGCAGTAACGCTTGACCGTGAATGTTAGCAAGTACGCCGCCCATCATGTAATGGCAAGTCGGTAATACTGGAATTGGTGCTTCAACAGGATCAACGTGAGCAAAGGTACGTGATAAATCACACACACCAGGCAAACGAGACTCAAGCGTTTCTTTACCTAGATGATCAAGCTTTAACAATAGATGTGGACCAAGAGGACCATCAAGACCACGGCCTTCACGGATTTCACTCATCATTGAACGAGCTACTACGTCACGCGACGCTAAATCTTTAGCGTTCGGCGCATAACGTTCCATGAAACGTTCGCCATCTTTATTTAATAAATAACCGCCTTCACCACGACAACCTTCAGTAACTAGTACGCCAGAACCTGCGATACCTGTCGGGTGGAACTGCCACATTTCCATGTCTTGCATGGTGCAGCCAGCGCGGATTGCCATACCAACACCGTCACCAGTATTGATGTGAGCATTAGTGGTTGAGGCGTAAATACGACCTGCTCCACCCGTTGCAAGAACCGTTGCACGACCTTTGAAATATACAATTTCACCAGTCTCAATGTTCATTGCGGTACAACCAACG
Organism: Gammaproteobacteria bacterium; assembly: GCA_013214885.1. Taxonomy (GTDB): domain Bacteria; phylum Pseudomonadota; class Gammaproteobacteria; order Enterobacterales; family Psychrobiaceae; genus Psychrobium. The sequence continues at coordinate 2,321 of JABSRS010000119.1, read as the reverse complement.
ACTGTGCCATCTTCATTTTTAACTAAATCAAGGGCAAACCATTCGCTGAAAATGTTGGTTTCGTTTTTAACATTTTGCTGATAAAGCAAGTGTAACAATGCGTGACCAGTACGATCCGCTGCTGCCGCTGTACGCGCCGCTTGTTCACCACCAAAATTAAGAGACTGACCACCGAACGGACGTTGGTAAATCTTGCCGTTTTCTAAACGAGAAAATGGTAGACCCATCGTTTCAAGTTCGATAACCGCTTCAGGACCCGCTTCACACATAAATTCGATAGCGTCTTGGTCACCGATAAAATCAGAACCTTTAACCGTATCGTACATGTGCCACTGCCAATCATCATCATGAGTGTTACCAAGCGCAACGGTGATACCACCTTGCGCAGATACAGTGTGTGAACGAGTTGGGAATACTTTAGAAATCAACGCACAAGTTTTACCTTCTTGCGTGATTTGTAGTGCAGCGCGCATACCCGCGCCGCCAGCGCCGATAACAACTGCATCAAATTCTAGAACAGGAATAGCCACTTTTAGACTCCCAATAAGATAACAACGCCAGCGACTACATAACTAAATGCCATGACATTTAACGCTAGCTGAAGAACAAAACGAAGACCAACAGGCTTAATGTAATCTGTTAGCACCTGCCAAATACCAATCCACACGTGGGCTAGTAGTGACAATAAGGTGATAATGGTGAATACCTGCATTCCTAAATTTGAAAACAACGATTTCCAAGTTAGGTAAGTAACATCATTAGTTAGGAAGAATCCTAATAAGAATATTGCGTACACAGCCAAATTAATGCCTGCGACACGAATGATTATATAATCATGAACGCCACTGCGTCCTAATGTTGCTGCGTTGGCTACCATACCCAAACTCCTGCTAAAATTGATAGGATAACTGAAATAACCATGGTTATTTGAGCCGATTGGGTGGCAGTATCGAAATCTTCACCGTAGCCCATATCCATAATGATATGACGAATACCGACAATTAGATGATATGCGAGTGCAGTTAGAATTCCCCAGAATACAAATTTAGCCAAAAAACTACCCATTAATTGTTGCACGTTGGCGAAACCTAAAGGTGACGATAACGATTCAGCAAGAAACCACATCAAAATACCAGTAGCGAAAAACATGATAACGCCACTTACACGATGTAAGATTGATGCAATTGCAGTTAATGGAAAGCTAATTGTCTGTAAGTCAAGGTTTACAGGTCTTTGCTTTTTCACGATTGTGCTCTCTTAGCTCTACTATATGAAGCCTATTATTGTTATAAAAAAGCAAGTTTCTTAGGCTCCGACAAGAAATATTTTCCCAGAACGCCATGTATAATGATCATCCTGATCTTGCTCTTTTTGGTATTATAGATTGTCGCAGTTCTGCAACAGTCGATAAATCCGACGAAAGTATACTGGGACTAATGGCTAAATACAATTAATGTAGTAGTCTAAATCATTTAAAAATGGCGTTTAAATGGCGCCTAAAGCCAGCTCTTTTTTTAAATGATCAATTAGTGAAATCATCCAAGCTATTGATATTAACATTTACTGGTTAATAAATAACCAGTAATTAAATGTATTTGCAACAATCTTGATCTTAAACACTCATTTAAATTGACAAGATATGCACTTTTTAGGTTAAATACGGGCATTTATTTATCTGCTATGTATAAAAGCTGAATAAAAATACTAAAATAACAGAGGAGCAAATTATATGACACAGCGTCACGCCACCCTAACGGTCGACGGTAAAGAGATAATTGAACTACCAATTACCTCAGGTACTGCAGGCCACGATGTAATTGACATCAGCAAGCTTGGCGGCACAGGCCATTTCACATTTGATCCAGGCTTCATGGCTACCGCATCTTGCGAATCAGAAATTACTTACATCGATGGCGCTAAAGGCATTCTTTTGCATCGCGGTTACCCAATCGATCAATTAGCTAATAATGCTGATTACTTAGAAGTTTGTTACATTTTGCTTTATGGCGACAAGCCAACTAAAGCACAATACGAAGAATTTGTATCTATCGTTAAGAATCATACGATGTTTAATGACCAACTTATGCATTTTTATAAGGGCTTCGGTCGCGATGCCCACCCAATGTCGATCCTTTGTGGTGTTGTTGGTGCATTATCGTCGTTCTATCACGATTCACTAGACGTTAATAACCCTCGTCACCGTGAAATCGCTGCTTTCCGCCTGATTTCTAAAATGCCTACCCTTGCAGCAATGAGCTACAAGTACAGCATCGGTCAGCCATTCATGTACCCTAAGAACGAGTTAAGCTACGCTGAAAACT
>JABSRS010000012.1:17203-21195 GCA_013214885.1 Gammaproteobacteria bacterium | reverse complement strand
CCACTAAGCATCATCAAAGCTTGGCGTTGGTCAACAGAATCGAGAGTCTCGGCAACTTTTTGGTCACCAGCAAGTAAGCTATCTTGACTACTATGATGAGGGTTACGGCAAGATCCGTGTAGCATATTGGTAATATGCGGCTGTACCACCAACGAAGGCTTAGCCTTACCCTCATAAGTTAAATGAGCAACGGTTTGCGCCAGCGATTTTGACTGACCAGTACGGTCAATAATTAGGTCATACTCAATCACTTGCTCTATTGGCAGGGCTAACTCAAGGTCTAACAAATGGACCACAGCACGTTGACCCACCCGAACCGTTGATAAGTTATCAGGATTAAATTCGACCTCAGCAATGATGTTATCGTGTTGATAACAATTAAAGCGACCTTGGCATTCAAAGGGACTAACCCACCATAATACAATTTGGGTCGGGGTTAACCGACGTAATATTGGCCCTGCTATTATTTCGCCAATTGCCACACCCATTGCTCCATTTTAAATTTCAATTATTTATGACTCAACTTACCGCTTAAATCAAGTGCTACTGATAGCTACAGCGATCACAATGTCAGCACAGATAAGCTGTTCAAGTGTAATTTATGTCCAATAACCGCGGTTTTAATGCTATATTTGCGCCATAATTTAGTTATTGATATCCATGAGGTCGACCATGCCAGTAACCGGCACGCTATATATTGTTTCAGCACCAAGCGGTGCGGGCAAATCAAGCCTAATTTCAGCATTACTTAAGCAAAATAGTGCTGAAAAAAATCTCCAAGTTTCTGTCTCTCACACCACCCGTGATCCACGAGTAGGCGAAAATAATGGTGAACATTACCATTTTGTGGCGGTAGATCAGTTTAAACAACTGATTGAAGAAGGCGTATTTTTTGAATGGGCTGAGGTGTTTGGTAACTACTACGGCACTTCTAAAACCGTTATTGAGCAGCAACTGGCCAAAGGTATTGATGTTTTCCTTGATATTGATTGGCAAGGAGCCCGCCAAGTCAAAGAATTAATGCCCCAAGCTAAAGGCATTTTCATTTTACCGCCATCGCGCGCTGAATTAGAAAATCGCTTGATTGGTCGTGGTCAAGATAGTACTGAAATCATCGCGTCAAGAATGCAAAAAGCCATTAGCGAAATGAGTCATTTTAATGAGTATGAATATTTAATAATAAATGACGATTTCGAGCAGGCATTGGTTGATTTTAGTGCTATTATCAGAGGCAATCGATTAAGCCAGTCACAACAATCAATAAAATTTTGTGATATGCTCAAAGACCTATTGGCAGAGTAGCTCAAATAGAGTACACTTTTGCGTCAATTTTTTATCCATTTTTAGGAGTGCCTGATGGCTCGCGTAACAGTTGAAGATGCTGTAGAACAGGTTGGCAACCGTTTTGATTTAATCCTTGTAGCAGCACGTCGTGCTCGCCAACTTGCAAACGGTGGTCAAGAACCATTAGTTGACGTAGAAAACGACAAACCTACTGTCGTAGCACTACGTGAAATTGAGCAGGGTTTAGTAACCATGGCCACAATGGATGAGTGTGAACGTTTAGTACAACGCGAACAAGAAGCAGCAGAGTTAGCGGCTGTAGCAGCTATTGCTGAAGGTCGAATCGGTTAATATCGAGTCGATACTTCTTCATCCTTATATAGAACCGTCGGGGTGATATTTGTATCTGATAGAAAACCTTGTCGAGGTGGCGTCTAGCTACCTCGAACCATCACAAGTTGATCAGCTAAAACAAGCCTATGTTGTAGCTCGGGATGCACATTCTGGTCAATTTCGTTCCAGTGGTGAACCTTACGTTACCCACCCAGTTGCTGTTAGCCAAATTTTGGCCGATATGCGTCTCGATCATGAAACTCTTATTGCAGCTCTATTGCATGACGTCATTGAAGATACGCCTGTCACCCAAGAACAATTAGCTGCGCAATTTGGTCAAACTGTTGGTGAACTGGTCGAAGGGGTCTCAAAGCTAGACAAGCTACAATTTCGCAGCAAAGAAGAAGCGCAAGCCGAAAATTTTCGAAAGATGATGATGGCCATGGTTCAAGATTTGCGAGTTATTTTAATTAAACTGGCCGATCGCACCCACAATATGCGAACGCTTGATTCTTTGCGCCCAGACAAGCGACGACGAATTGCTCGAGAAACCCTCGAAATTTACGCGCCAATTGCTAATCGTCTTGGCATTCATAATATAAAATTTGAGCTAGAAGAGCTTGGATTTAAAGGTCTGTATCCTAATCGTTTTCGCGTATTAAGCGAAGTAGTTCGCTACGCCAAAGGCAATCGTAAAGAAATGCTGCTGGGGGTTGAGCAAGAAATTGCTGGCCGCCTCAAAGAAGCGGGCATTAACGCCAAAACCCAGGGTCGCCAAAAGAACCTTTATTCGATTTATAAAAAAATGAAGAGTAAAGAGATCCAGTTTGAAGATGTGATGGATATTTACGCCTTCCGGATTATTGTTGACGACATTGACACTTGCTATCGCAGCTTAGGGGCAATGCATAGCCTGTATAAGCCTCGTCCTGGTCGATTCAAAGATTACATTGCGCTTCCCAAGGCTAACGGCTACCAATCATTACACACTTCAATGCTTGGCCCTCATGGCATTCCTGTTGAAGTGCAAATTCGCACCGAGCACATGGAACAAATGGCTGACCGAGGTGTGGCGGCGCATTGGCATTACAAGAATAGTGATACCCAAGGTACCACCGCCCAAGTGCGGGCTCGCCGTTGGATCCAAAGCTTGCATGAATTACAGCAAAGTGCTGGCAACTCATTTGAATTTATTGAAAACGTCAAAACTGACTTATTTCCTGAAGAAATTTATGTCTTCACGCCTGATAGTCGTTTATTAGAGTTACCTGCCGGTTCCACCGCGGTCGATTTTGCCTATGCGGTTCATACCGACGTTGGCAATTCATGTGTCGGTGCAAAAATCAACCGTAAGGCTTACCCGCTGAGTCAGGCATTAGAAAGCGGACAGTGTGTTGAAATTATTACCGCACCAGGGTCTCAACCTAATGCTGCATGGTTAAACTTTGTCGTGACCGCCCGTGCTCGCTCTAAAATTCGTCAAGTCCTCAAGAATCGCCACACGGCGGAATCGACAAAATTAGGTCGACGCTTATTACGCCATGCCCTTGGTGACATTGATCTGGATAATTTGCCAGCGGCAACAGTGGCCAAAGTGGTTGCAGAAACCAAGAGTGAAAGCTTTGAGCAATTATTGTCGAGTATTGGCTTAGGCAATGTGATGAGTTTGGCGATTGCCCATCGTTTATCTAACGGTAATGCTGATCATAGCGGCAAAAAATCCGACGCCGACCGCATGCCAATAAAGGGTGCTGAGGGGATGTTGGTGTCGTTTGCTAAATGCTGTAAGCCAATTCCAGGCGATGCCATTATTGCTTACCTTAGTCCTGGTAAAGGGCTGGTTGTTCATATGGAATCATGTTCTAACATTCATGATCATCAAAAAGAACAAGAGAAATACCTCCATGTGCAATGGGATGCTGATAGTGAGCAAGAATATGTAACCGCTATTCGTGTTGACATGATTAATCATCAAGGTATTTTAGCGGCCGTTACCACAGCGATTGCCAAGGCTGATGCCAACATTCACGCGATGTCGACCGAAGAAAAAGAAGGTAGGATCTACACGGTTAACGTATCGATGAGCGTTAAAGACCGCGTTCATCTGGCGAATGTTATTAGAAAAATCCGTTTATTGCCCGACGTATTAAAAATAGTACGAACCAAACACTAAGGAATAGAGTAATGGCTGTAAAAGAAATAATTTCGACTGAAAATGCACCACAAGCAATTGGCACTTATAGCCAAGCTGTTAAAGTTGATAACACGGTTTACCTTTCTGGTCAGATCCCACTAGTTCCAGCGACTATGGAAATGGTTAGTGACGAATTCGAACCTCAAGTTGTTCAAGTTTTCGAAAATATGAAAGCTGTTTG
>JABSRS010000012.1:0-17193 GCA_013214885.1 Gammaproteobacteria bacterium | reverse complement strand
AATATCTTTATGACTGATTTAAGCAACTTTGCCACAGTGAACGAAGTGATGGCTAAATATTTCACTCAGCCATATCCTGCTCGTGCCGCAATCGGTGTTCGTGCCTTACCAAAAGCTTGTTTGGTAGAAATGGATGGGGTGATGGTGCTGTAGCCTTCTGGCACATCACCGTTCGTCCTGAACATAGGAGGCTTTGGCCTCCTTTTTTGATCCAAATCTGTTGGTTAAAATGGATTAGTATTGTATGTTAGCGATTCAGTTTTTTCATTTTTGAGAATTTGCTAATTACCATGTCTCTCGCTAGTCGAATGTTGTCATCGCCGCTAACCGATCTTTCAGGGATCGGAGCCAAAATGGCTGAAAAACTCAGTAAATTACGGCTAAATACGATTGAGGATGTATTATTTCATCTGCCCCATCGTTATGAAGACCGCACTAAAATTTACGCCCTAAACCAAGTAACCCCTGGTCAACACATCAGTATTATTGCCACTATCGACAGCTGTGAAGTTACCCACGGTCGCCGCGCTATGCTGGTTTGTCAGGTTTCTGATTTATACGGACGAGCAACCCTCCGCTTTTTCAATTTTAGTGCCCATCAAAAAAATGCCTTGAGTGTTGGTCAGCAGATCCGTTGCTTTGGTGAAGTCAAACTGGGCAATCGTGGTCTGGAAATGATTCATCCAGAATATAAAATCGTCAATCCCAATCCCAACGCCATTGATGATATTGCAGAAACTCTGACCCCTGTTTATCCCGCCACCGATGGCGTAAAACAAATGACCCTGCGAAAAATATCGGATCAAGCATTGGAATACCTTGGTAAATATCCGATAGAGGATCTGTTACCGCCACTGCTTTATCCCAATCAAATGCCGCTAGCGCAGGCTTTGTACTATTTACACCGACCACCGCCCGATGCTTGCGTCCAGCAGCTCGCGAGTGGTCAGCATCCAGCGCAACAACGATTAATTATTGAAGAGTTACTGGCCCATAATTTATCAATGTTACAAGCAAGAGCTCAAAATCAGCGCCACCGAGCTGCCGCAATCAACCCCTGCAACCCCTTTGAAAGTCAATTATTGGCAGCGTTGCCGTTTAAGCCAACGAACGCCCAACAACGAGTGCTCGCTGAAATAAAAACAGATTTAGCCGAGCCAAAACCGATGATGCGACTGGTTCAAGGCGATGTCGGATCGGGAAAAACGTTAGTAGCAGCGTTGGCGGCACTGGGGCCTTTAGCCCAAGGTCATCAAGTGGCTTTAATGGCACCAACTGAACTGCTCGCAGAGCAGCACACCTTAACCTTTAGTCAGTGGCTAGAGCCGTTAGGCATCAAAGTGGGCTGGCTCGCGGGTAAATTAAAAGGTAAGGCTCGCCAGCAAACACTCATCGAGATTGCTCAGGGTGATATAAAAATGCTAGTGGGCACCCATGCGGTATTTCAACCCGACGTTATTTATGATGATTTAACCTTGGTGATCATCGATGAACAGCACCGTTTTGGCGTGCATCAACGTTTAGCCTTGCGTGAAAAGGGCTTACAGGGCGACCACTATCCTCACCAACTGATCATGACCGCCACACCAATTCCACGAACATTAGCCATGACGGCCTATGCCGATTTAGATACGTCGGTGATTGATGAACTCCCGCCAGGTCGTACGCCAGTAACCACGGTGGCACTCGATGATAACCGACGAGATGAGGTGATCGAACGCGTTCAAAAAGCCTGTATCGCTGGTCGGCAAAGCTACTGGGTATGTACCTTAATTGAAGAATCTGAAGTGCTACAGTGCCAAGCCGCAGAGCAAACCGCCCAAGAGTTGCAACAGCGATTACCCGAGATCACCATTGGTTTAGTCCACGGTCGAATGAAGAGTAGTGAAAAACAATTAGTGATGGAACAGTTCAAGCAAGGCTGTGTTCAGCTACTGGTTGCTACAACTGTAATAGAAGTTGGCGTTGATGTACCCAATGCCAGTTTAATGATTATTGAAAACCCAGAACGATTAGGACTGGCTCAATTGCATCAATTAAGGGGGCGTGTGGGCAGGGGTAGCATCGATAGCCACTGTGTGCTGTTGTATCACAGCCCGCTGTCGGTTACGGCGAAAAAACGCTTAGGCGTGCTCAGAGCAACCAACGATGGTTTTGTTATTGCACAAAAAGACTTAGAGATTCGAGGTCCAGGGGAAGTGCTAGGAACCAAACAAACGGGATTAGCTGATTTGAAAATAGCCGATCTGATAAGAGACCAATGGCTGATCCCACAAATTCAGCAAATGGCTCATAATATAACCGAGCATTACCCACACTCGGTTGGCCCAATCGTCAATCGATGGCTTGGTGACAAACAGCACTACAGTCAGGCTTAACTAGTCTAAATAGACCGAGGAATACTATGCAAACAACCACAACTAATGAACCACAAAGTAACGCCAGCTCAATGAAAATATATATCGTTATTGCAATTGTTTTGGTGGTTATTGCAGGCGCAACTTATTTTACTAATCAGTCGCGTGAAGCTTCGGTGCCCCAAGAGCAAACACCAGTAGCTACTGAGTCATCACAGCCAGAAGTACCAGCAGAAAATGAATTAGCGGTTCAAGATGACGAGCAAACTCTTACCCCCGTTGCCACTGATTTAGCACCAGCTGAACAGGAAGCCGTGCTAACAGAGCAACCCGTCATTATTGAGGAACCTGTTGACCCACTGCCAGCATTAGTCGACTCTGACGAACTAGCATTAGCCAGTGCCAAAAAATTATCGTGGTTACCTAACTATCCAGCGATGCTTAGAACCACTGACATCATCGTTAATTTTGTGGCCTTTATTGATAATTTAGCCAGCAATGAGTTAGTCGCTAAGTTTAGTCCGCTCAAGCAGCCCGCCGAAAAATTTAGCGTGATCGAGTTGGGAGATAAGATTTACCTTAATCCAGAGAGTTACCATCGTTACAATATTTATGTTGATGTCATTAACTCAATCAACGTGGAATTTGCGATTGAACTCTATCAAAAACTAAACCCACTGTTTGAACAAGCATATCAAGAATTGGGCTACCCAGAAGGTGCCTTTGATTCCGCCTTAACCCAAGCAATTGATAGCGCGTTAGACGCTCCCATTGTTCGAGATCAAATTGAACTTGTTGCACCATCCGTAATGTATAAGTTTGCCGATCCTGATCTTGAGCAACTGCCGTCCGCGCAAAAGTTAATGATAAGAATGGGCGCGGACAATATGATTAAGCTACGCCCTAAGCTGCAACAAATTCAATCAGCATTAGTCGCTAGATAAATTATTGTGGCAAAATGACATAACGGCCGACAAATGTGGCGGCCGCTTTATGTTGTTTTTCACCATATATTTCAACCGTTAATTCAATACTAACCTTTTTATTCTCAAGCACTGGCAGTAAGGTTGATTGCTCAATCATCTGCTGAACGACACCACGCGGATTATCAGAAACTGGCTTACGGTAACGGACATTACCCTCGGCCAATACAATACTGCCACTCAGTCCTAGTCGTTGTAATGCAAAATGAATCAATCCCCACCCAGTTAAGACAGCTTGGGAGTAGATAGCCCCAGCGAACATCGTGTGATGAACATTTATACAGCTGCTCATTTGACAGTGAGTCTCGACTGATTGCTCGGTCACTTCAGCTATCGTTAGGCCCATAAATTCAGTCATCGGGATACCTTGATGCCATGTGTGTTCAAGGGCTCTCACTGCCGATGTCAGTAACAACACAAAATCATTTTTTGCAATCTTCTTAAATCCCAGTGATAACCAGAACAGCGGATCGCCATGGCCAACTAAGCGTTGCAGTTTTATTTCGTTAGCTTGGCTAATTAAACGCTTAACCAACTCACGACCAATACCTAACTGTCGAAATTGGGGTTTAACAACCAGTTCAATTTGGGCATCGCAACCCCCTTTACCTTCTTGGCAATGAAATAATTGTCCTGCGGCAATGATGTTGTCTTCATTATCCAAAGCCACCAAGTAATCTTCAGTCCGCACTTCGTATGCCATCATGAACTGACATAATCTTAGACTGTCACTTGAGACCACTTGCCAAGTTAGCTGTTTAATTTTAATCATTGAATTAGGTTCTTAGGGTAAAAGTAACAGGGCCGTCATTGACTAAGGCAACTTGCATATTGGCACCAAACTCCCCCGTCGCAGTATCAAAATCGAGGGTCTTGCAGCCTGCAACAAAATATTGATATAACTCATTTGCTTGCTCTGGTACCGCTGCAGTTGAAAAGCCAGGCCTTAGCCCTTTGCGGGTATCGGCCGCCAGGGTAAATTGCGACACCACCAGTAACTGACCACCAATATCGCGTAAACTTAAGTTCATTTTGTCATCACTATCATTAAAAATTCGATAGCTGGTCACCTTTTTGATTAGCTTATCTGCCGTTGCCTTAGTGTCCTCACGCTCGACACCTAGCAACACCAATAGCCCTTGCCCTATCTGACCAATGATCTCACCATCAACAGTGACACTAGCTTGAGTAACCCGTTGGATTAATGCGATCACACGACTGCTCCAAACAACCAGTTGGCAACTTCATCAGATGCTTGAATCAGTGCGTCAATCACCGCCTCTTCACCACTTGAGTGACCTGCTCCAGGAATAATCTGTAGTTGGCAAGCCTCCCAGCGATCGGCCAATGCTTGTGATCCTTCTAATTTACACACCATGTCATAACGCCCGTGAATAATCGTTGCAGAAATATTGTTGAGTAACTCAATATTGTCCAAAATGTAATTGTCTGCCATAAAACAATGGTGACTATAAAAATAACTTTCAATTTTTGCCAGTGCCAGTGCCTGATGAGTATGACCAAATCGATGTTCGGCATCGGCTAATGGCAGCAAGTGCGATAACCCACCCTTCCAAATAGACCACTCACGCGCAGCGGCAAGTTGTTCAAACTGGTTGGCACTATTAAATAGCTCGCGGTAACCTGCAATCGGGTTTGATCTGTGTTGCTCCGGTAACTTATCGACAAAGCGGTGGTAATGATCAGGATAAATTTGCGCGGCGCCACCACTGGCGGAAAAACGCCAATCCATGTCTTGTTGTCGACCCAGGAAAGGGCTTCTTAAAATAAAATTATAGACATGTTGTGGAAATTTAAAGCCATAGCGAATCGCTAACTGCGCCCCCCACGAACCGCCAAACACTACCCATTTATTGATCTCAAAATGGGTACGGATCTTATCGATATCGTCGATTAAGGCAGCGGCATCATTATCGTCAAGTTCACCATAGGGCGTCGATCGACCACAACCACGCTGATCAAATAAAATTATTCGATAACGCTCAGGGTCGAAAAATCGATTCAGTCGCTGTGAACGACCCCCACCAGGTCCGCCGTGGAGTACTATCACGGGGATCCCTTCGGGGTTTCCAGCTTGCGAAACTGACAATCGTCGTCACTGCGCTGATAGAACTCTGGCAGTCCAGCTGTTAATTCTGCGCCTATTAAAACCACAATCCAAGATAAATAAACCCAAATAAATAAAATTGGGATCGTAGCCAATGCACCATAAATCGCCTGATATGACGGGAAGTAACTGATGTATAATGCAAAAACGTTTTTGCTTAACTCAAATAGCACCGCCGCAGCAAGTGCGCCAATTAAAGCATCAAAGAATCGTACTCGGACATTAGGCACGATCAAATACATCATTAGGAACGCCAACACCGAAAACAACAGCGGCAACCAGCGTAAGAAAAATGCCACCAACTCACTAAACACCCCCGTTTGTAAGCCGCCAAGTGATAGCACATAAGATGAAATTGCGACGCTAGCTCCCAACAGCAAGGGCCCAAGTGTTAGCACCATCCAATAGATTGAAAAGGAAATAACGATCGGCCGTTTGGTGGGACTGCGCCAAATTTCATTGAGCACTTTATCGATATTTGAAATCAGTAATAGAGCAAAAAGTATTAACGCCGTTATGCCTACCGCACTGGCTTTCGAAGCATTATCAACAAACTCAGTTAAATTTTTCTGAATAATGTCACTGGCCGTCGGTAAAAAATTACTATAAACATATTGCTCAATTTGCAGCTTGATCTCATCAAATACGGGGAATGCCGATAACATTGAAAAGACCACTGAAACCAGTGGCACAATAGATAATAGGGTGACATAGGCTAAGTATCCAGCGGCAACCCGTAATCGATTTTGTTTGGCGCGGCAAAAGATATACCACGCAAAGTGCGGTAATTGCTGAATAAAATTAACACCACGCTGAAATAGCACATTCGTTTTCACACCAACTCCTGTTATGCAAATTTCGATTAAAACTTAATAAGTTTGATATTCGACTGATTTATACTGCTATTATACCCGTGACCATTGGTCTCAAGTATATAATAGATCTATCAAACCATTACAGACAAGGATATTTTTCATGTTAAGACTATTACTCTCAATAATCGTCGTTATTTCACTAGGCGGTTGTCAAACCGTTTATTTCGACGCGATGGAAAAAATGGGGATAGCGAAACGCGATATTCTGGTCGACCGAGTGGAAGACGCTCGTGATGCCCAAACCGAAGTACAAGAGCAGTTTAATTCAGCACTTGAAGAGCTCACGGTCTTAATTAATTTTGATGGTGGCGATATTCAAGGAGCTTATGACGCTTTATCGGATCAATACGAGGCTAGCAAAAGTGCCGCTGATAACGTCAGTAATCGTATCGGTAAAATTGAAAGTGTCGCCGATGCATTATTTGAAGAGTGGCAAGAAGAGATTGAGCAGTACAATAATGCCAACTTTAAGCGCAATAGCCAGAAGCAACTACGCGATACCCAAAATTCTTACGCTAAATTATTACGTTCGATGCGCCGCGCTGAAAGCAAAATGAGCCCTGTTCTTTCCTCTCTTAAAGACAATGTGTTATATCTAAAACATAATCTTAACGCCAGAGCAATCAGTGCCATTAGTATTGAGTTCAAAGGATTAAAGCAAGAAATTCAGTCATTAATTAATGAAGTAAACAAATCAATAACTGAATCAAATCAATTTATTGCTGCGATGGACAATAAATAGAACATTAATAAGGAGTGGCGTTATTATTTAACGCCATGACTATTTAAATGAGTGGTGTATTGCTTGTCGGTGCCATTAATATGATTAATTAACCACACGCTTAAAAAATCACTCACTTCTTTTACCCAACACTATACTCGTCTTTCCAGACCAATTGTTCGCTGTCACTTTTCTTATTATAGAAAAATAAATTAATCCCAAAGCGGCAATCAATATCCATGAGAGAGGGTTACTAAATCCCCATAAAAATCCCAAGCCAATTGCCACAATAATTAGCCCGACCGTTGCTGCCATCATCAATGCACTAAGACGTTTTGTCATATTTAATTGCCTTATTTAATCCTGTTATCTTGCCATTTTTTTAAGTTCAGAATCTCGCCTAATTGTACTTTTTTGATACAAATCAAAGTTTATCGAATTTGAGAACAATAAATGGCGTTGCTTGACCAATATCAGTTTCAAGTGTTGCATAAATATACATAGTAACCATGAAGATGAATCTGACCGCTATGCTACAAAGTACAGCACGTTGATAGTTAATACTTTTAGGTTGCACAAAGCATGCTAACCAAAGAAATTTATTATTTAAGTCAGTCTATCGTTCCGTAAAAAAAGCAAACATTTAAGGATAATATGATGAAAAAAGTGAAACTTACTCTTTCTGCGCTAGGTATGGCTATTGGCTTTGCTACAGCAGGTATGAGTATCTCAGTAAATGCAGCAGAGCCAACGCTATCGAAAGCAGATTTTGAAAAAGCACAGTTGCACTATTTCCAACGTTGCGCTGGTTGTCATGGGGTTCTACGTAAAGGGGCGACAGGTAAAAACCTTGAGCCAAAGAGCACCTTGAAAAAAGGCCAGGCACGCTTAGAAAAAATTATCTCATATGGTACAGAAGGCGGCATGAACAACTTTGACGATATTTTCTCAAAGAAAGATATCGCTGATATTGCGACCTTTATTCAAATGACCCCACCGGTACCGCCGGAAATGTCAATCGAACAGATGCGTTCATACACCAAAGAATTTGTCGCTCCAAAAGACTACCCAACCAAGCCACAACATAGCCGTAACTGGGAAAACTTCTTTATCATTATCGAACGTGATGCTGGCACAGTAGCAATCATCGACGGTGACACTAAAGAAATTATTACCCATATTAATACGGGTTACGCGGTGCACGTAATCAAGGGCACTGAGCATCATAAAATTGATCACGCTGAAGATATCGGACGTTTCTGGTATACCATTGGTCGTGATGGCAAGGTCACCAAAATCGATTTATGGCAAACGCCTGACAAGATGCTAGTTGCTGAAACTAAGATGGCTTATGACGCACGTGACATCGCAGTTTCTGGTGATGGCAAATATGTTATCGCTGGCGGTTACTGGCCTGCTCACTTTGTGATCATGGACGCTGTGACATTGAATCCGCTTAAAGTTGTTTCGACTCGTGGTTACAACACCAAAGGTGAGTTCATTAACGAAGCTCGTGTAGCGGCTATCTATACTACGCCAAACGAATCATCGTTCATGGTTGCTGTTAAAGAACTCGGTCAAATGTGGCAAGTTGATTACACCGATATTGAGAACCTAACGATTACTCAAATTAGTTCGGCTGAATTCCTCCATGATGGTTTCTTCGATCCAACGGGTCGTTATTTCCAAATCGCTGCTAATGCCTCGAACAAGATGGTTATCATCGATACTAAGACCCGTAAGCTAGAAGCAATGATTGAGGTCGACAGCCTGCCTCACCCAGGTCCAGGTGCTAACTGGATTGACAAGAAATGTGGACCAGTTGCTGGCACAACTCACCTAGGTACCGGTCTTGTTTCTGTTTGGGGTAACGATCCCATCAACCACCCTGACAATGCTTGGAAGCTATGTTACGAAGTTGAAACTGATGGCGCTGGCGCGTTTATTCGTACCCACGAAACATCACAGTATGTTTGGGCCGATCAACTTAAGCACCCTGAGCCTGAGATTCAGCAATCGGTACAAGTATTCGACAAAGATACTCACGAGATTGTTAAAACTATTCGTGTAACACGTGACGAAGGTAAAGCTGCACTACACATGGAGTTTAACGACGACGGTAGTGAAGTTTGGGTTTCAGTATGGAATCGTAAAAATGCTAGTAGCCCAACGGGTGAAATCGTAATTTATGATGCTAAAACTCTAAAAGAGATCAAGCGTATTAAAGGTTTGACCACTCCAACTGGTAAGTTCAACGTATTTAACCGTATGAACCACAAAACTTAATCTAAATTACCAGTCTGTTATGGCAGTTATCCCTTGGGTAACGGCCATCTTTTCTTAAAAATTGTAATGAGCAATGTATGGCCAATCAATCAATGAAAAAACCTAGTTTTTTGTCGCGTCGACTTATGCTAGGCACAACCGTCGCTGGTGCTGTAGTCTTTTTTATTGTCGGAATTATCTTTTGGGGTGGTTTTAATACTGCCATGGAAGCAACCAATACCACAGAATTCTGTATTGGCTGTCATGAAATGGAAGAAAACGTCTACCAAGAATACAAACCGACCATTCACTTTTCCAATCGCACAGGTGTTCGCGCTGGCTGTCCAGACTGTCACGTACCACGCCCTTGGATCCATAAAATCGTCCGTAAAATTCAAGCAAGTAATGAAATTCTTCATAAAATTTTGGGCACCATTGACACGCCTGAAAAATTTAACGAAAACCGATTACGCTTAGCCAAAAATGTTTGGAAAGCGATGAAATCAACCGATTCACGCGAATGTCGTAACTGTCATAATTTCGAATCGATGAATCCAGAACTGCAAAAACCGCGTGCTCGTAAGCAACACTTAAATGCCTTCGAAACAGGGCAAACTTGTATCGATTGCCACAAAGGTATTGCCCACCATGGCGTGCGTGATCAGCTCACTGACGAAGAACTCGAAGAACTCGAAAAGCCAAACCCAGAGTTCATCCGTGAAGTTCCGCAGATGTATCTCGATGGTCTAGCTCGAGTTAAAGCAACAGAAGAGCAAGCAGCCAGTGATGAAGCGGCCGCAAAGAAAGTAGCAAAAGAGCAAGAACTACAACGGATTAATGCCGCGGTTGCCAGTGCATTATCAGCTGTCAGTACTCCAGATTCAGATTCAGCCGCAAGTGACAACTCTAGCACCAGCACCATTGATGTTGATTGGTCTAAAGCGGGTTCGCGTGACATTACGTTATTCTATCCTGGCACAGCCTCTATTGAGTGGATCCACGGTCGTAAACACGGTGGCAAACGTGCTTTTGTCAAAGGGGATCGCTGTACTGAATGTCACGATGCTGAATTGGCTGAAATTGGTCAGAACATCGTATCTGGCGAAAGTGAGAAGAAGCTTGAGCCAAATGTCATTCCAGGTAAACGCGGTAGTATTCCAGTGAGTGTTAATGCCACATATGATGACGAGTTCCTTTACCTGAGATTTAGCTGGAGCGAAGACAAACACGCACCAGTACCATTTGTCGATGGCGGAAAAATGGATCCCGAAAATCCAATTAAACTCGCAATCATGCTAGCGACTAACGATGTTGAATACGCCGATCGTGCTGGCTGTTGGGCCACTTGTCACGCAGATGCCAACTCTATGCCGTATCGACCTGATGACGAGACTCTTGCAGGTAGTGATCTAAGCGACCGTCTAAACCTAAAATCAGGTGTCACTAAGTACATTAAAGAAAGTCGTACTAAGCTCGAGATGAAAGGTCGTCGCGGTAAGAAACTTGGCGGTTGGGACAAGCTTAAAGATCAAGCTGACATCGACGCTTTGACTGCACAAGGTAAGTTCATGGATATTATCCGTTACAACTCTGGCACCAAGACAGTTGAAGATGGTGACATCATGGCTACTCGTAATATGCACAGTGGTCAAGGTGCAGAAGCGGACGCTAAGTTGGAAAATGGCACTTGGACTGTGATATTAAAGCGTAAACTAGTATCAAACAGTCCAGGCGATATTAGCTTAAGCAAAGACCAGATTTATAACTTTGGTTTTGCGATTCACGATGATTATGCCAGTGCGCGTTATCACCATGTATCACTAGGTTATAAGTTAGGTTTTGATAATGACCAAGCTGAAGTAAACGCTAAGCGTCAATAAAACTAGGACAATCAGCCCTAGCCGTACTAGCATGCTAGTGCGGCTTTTAAATGGAGTAATAAAATGCGATTTTTGGTAGTTTTTGCTTTTTTAATTCTCAGTGGTTGCGCTCAAACCGTTGATATTGAGATCAAAAAATTTAAATTCTTGACTCCTGATATTACGATTAATGTCGGGGATACGGTGCGCTGGCATAATATTGAAAAACGCCAATATCATAATGTGTGGTTTGAGCAATTGGGTGAAAATGAACCTGATTACTTTTTTCCTGGTGAAAGTTATTCAAAAACCTTCGAACAGGTAGGAGAGTTCCCTTATCGCTGCGGCCCCCATCCGAAGATGATTGGTATTATTAAAGTAAAATAAGCTAAAAAAACAACAATTCCTAGTAACAACCTCGCTTAACCTGCTGTTTAAAAATAGCAGCTGGTAGGTCTGGCTGGTAGATATTATCGATCCCACACTGCAAACGCGACAACAATTGTGGATCGTTAAATGATGTCGAAAGGTGCTGCCACCACTCTTTATCTCCGATATAGAAAGCACGGTTAAGGATCCCCGTATCGATCGCCAATTTTCTCATGCCAAAACGAAGTCCTAAATCCGATCCGATAACAGCATCAACTCGCCCTGCTCTTAACATCTTAAAGCCATGAACATAGTTTTCAACCAAGACCTTTTTAAGTTGATCATCATGGTCAAATCGATTGTTATAACGAGCCTTCCTTATCACAGCGATCCCTTTGAGACGGTAAAGATCTTGATATGAACTGGGCGGATGCTCATTAATCGCGACCACTAACACCCGAGATTTTTAGACTGGACCAATATAATTAACATCATTGATTAATGAATCATTTCTGAAAATAAAAGCCGCGACACTCGGCATTTGATGCAACATGTGGATACAGATAAGGTTGGAGTGACGGTACACCAACTCAAGGTGACCAGCGGTATTGGCACCGTCACACTCAGGTTAAAACCTTTAGAGTCGCTACTGCTGACAATAGATAACTAGCACTGATATAATAACGCCAAATTTATCGCCAATAGCGATACACTCAGGCACTTACCTAAACCAGTGCCTGCTATTTCAATGAAGGTATTAAAATTATGTCAATCGAAACAGCACTAAAACAACGTAGCGATTCTAAATGTGAATTATGTGCCAGCGGCAACAATCTGTCGGTATTTGAAGTGCCACCGACAGAAGCGCATTCTGATAAATGCGTGCTACTTTGTGATACCTGTACCACAGAAATTGAGCAAACTGATGCGTTAAATGTTAATCATTGGCGTTGTCTAAACGACAGTATGTGGAGCCAAGTACCGGTGGTACAAGTAATGGCTTATCGCATGCTTAAACGCTTAATTGCTGCGGGTGAGGCTTGGGCTCAAGATTTACTCGATATGCTATATCTTGACGATGAAACCTTAGCATGGGCCAACAAAGGCAGTGCCGAGGTTGAACAAGATGAACCGCACTTAGACAGCAACGGTGCAGTATTAAGTGCTGGCGATAACGTAGTTCTGATTAAAGACTTAGTGGTCAAAGGTGCAAACTTTACCGCTAAGCGTGGTACACCAGTACGTGGCATATCACTGACTTCGAACCCTGAGCATATTGAAGGGCGCGTTAACGGTACTCGTATTGTTATCATTACTCAGTACGTTAAAAAGATGTAATCCCATTTACGATCAGTAAATAAAGCCAGCGTTAATCGCTGGCTTTTTATTTTATGCTTTATGATGACGAATCGAGTGGGCAATGATGGTATCGAGATGATTAGCAAAGTTTTGGCGATCGGCTTTATTCAAGGGTGGCGGCCCTCCAGTGTGAGCACCGCTAGCACGCATCGTATCCATAAAATCACGAATATTTAACCGTGCCTTGATATTTTCGGTGGTGTGTAATTCGCCACGTGGGCTCAGTGCTTGCCCGCCTTTTTCGATCACTTCGGCCGCCAGTGGAATATCACTAGTAATGATTAAATCGCCAGCCTCAAGCCGTAGCACTATCTCATCGTCGGCAACATCAAAGCCAGAATCCACTTTAAGTGTTTTAATATATGGCGATGGTGGCACCCGTAATAATTGATTAGCGACCAAAACCATGTCAATTTTAGCGCGGTGTGCTGCGCGATATAAAATATCTTTAATCACAATCGGACAAGCGTCCGCGTCGACCCAAATTTTCATAATACACTCTTATTTGTTGCTAACCATTGCGGCGCAATCACTGCCATCATCACTTTATCGAGAAATTGACCATGACGAAACCCCGACTGACGTTTAACACCTTCATGGTGATATCCCGCATTAGTATAGGCTTTAACTGCGGCTTGATTCTCGACAAAAGCCGTTAGTTCAATCCGATGTAAGCCAATCGTTTCAAAACCATATTGAGTGACAATCCGAGTTACCTCCGACGCGATGCCCAAACCCCAATACTGCTTATTACCGATTAAAATAAAATACTCACCACTACGATTGAGCTGACTGATCCCTGCGATCCCAGCATAGCCAATCAGTTTGTTGGTTTCTTTACAGCAGATCCCGAGTTCGATGGTTGATTTGCCAGAGTTACTCGCACTTAGCCACTGTTGATAATGAGCTAATGATTTTGGAATGGCAAAAGAGGATAAGCTATATTGAATGACTTCGCGATCATTGCCCCATTGATAGAAATCATCGGCATCAGCGATAGCCAAGGGGCGCAGATAAATTTGTGAGCCAGTTAAAAACATCATTGGTCCAAGCAATTAATAACAGTCGCTAGTGTAGCTTAACTGGCCGAATAAACTAGCGACTTATCGGGCTAAACCTCTAAATCATTGGCGCTCGAAAAAGCACTAACTGGGTAGTTGTTATGCTTTATTTTCTGCCACAGCTCGCTCTGATGATTAAGCGGGCGACTAGATAAATAGCACACTCGTAATCCTTGCTTAAGTAAGCCATCTAGCTGGATCAACGGCTCGCTAGTTACTGACTCACGGTCAGCATCTCGCCGGACTAACTCAATAATTGCACCGTTGATACCATCATCATAAATCGCAATATCAGCCTTTTGCATATGACGCAGTGCTGCTAGCGACAGCAGATCAGGCTGCAGTGGGGCTTCAACAACATAAAGCTCACCAGTGACCAACTGATTATTTTCGACTTTGGCGATTAACTCGTTGTACAAGGGTTCGAGTTGATCTGGTTGCTCCGAGCGAGCCGACGAAAAGAACTTTTCCCAAAAGTTACGACGCTTAGTAATGCTATCTAGCTGCTGTTTAATTTGGCGCCGTTGATTACCTGCAAAGGTCGCAATTTTACCCATGGTTTGAGGCAGAATTGTTTCGAGTTTTTCACGCCAATAACGCACTAAGACTGGCGAATTTCCCTCACTGCTGATCGCAAAAATCATCGGCGCTCGATCAACAATCGACGGCGTAATAAAATGGCACAGCTCTGGATCATCAACGACATTAGCCAATACCCCCGCAGCGCGAGCATCGATACTAATTTGACGATTTAGTTCGCGGTTAGCGGTTGCCACAAACACTAACTGCTTGCCCACTAATAACCTTTTGTCATACCGACCATCGATATGCTGAATTTTCTGTTGCTGCTTCAATTCGGTAATGGTCTTTGATAATGATGGTGCCACTACGGTTACTTTAGCTGGAGTTTTTAGCATAAGTTCGACTTTACGCGTCGCGACATCACCCCCACCAACCACTAGTACATCGAGTTTCTGACCATCTACAAAAATTGGAAAATATTGCACATTACTACCTTAAAAATTAGAATCCATTGCATCAAAGATCGACTTAATGAGAAGTTCCACGTTCATATTTAGTTTTGTTATAAACGTTATATTTGCCCGATGGCTTGTTCATTGGGATCCGCTTTATTTCTTTTAATGTCATGGCATCATAGACAACCACCGCGCCATCGTTATCCCAAATACTGAGCAAGGCATATTTGCCATCTTTGGTAAATTCGACATGAGCCGCTGTTTTACCAGGTGCTGGCGTAATGGTCTTGACAATTTCAAGCGTGGCTTTGTCAATAATATGGACTCGATCTTTATGTGGACCAAAAAAGACATCGACCCAAGCATAAGGCGAATTACTGTGACTGCGCATAAAGAATCCTGGACCGTCGGTCTTGATTTCTTTAATAACTTTCCAGCTTTCCATATCAATAATAGTGACTCGACCATCTTTGATATCAGGGGTCGCAAATACTTGTTTACCTTGGTAATCCCAAGTAATACCCGATCCTAAATGCGGCATCCCATTCATTGGCACGGTCGCTATTTTTTTACCAATATCAAGGTTAATCACCTGGCCATTCTTATTGTCACGAGAAGCACCAATTAGATTAATGTATTGAGGGTCAAAGAAGAAATCATCAAGAAAATCTTCCGTAGTTATCCGTTTAATCGGAAAGCGCTCTTCACCGCCATTATCACTGTATGGGATTTCCCAAACTTCTTTGACATCTTTTAATGCGACAATAAAGCTGGTGCGAGGTGGCGCGTTGTATACCGCGCTAACTCGAGATGTTTTACCATTTTTATCAGCAACAGCAATCAGTTTGATTGGTGATAAATCAGTGGTATCTAAAATTACTGCACTATGAGGCAGATAATTACCAACAATGGCGTATTTACCATCGGATGAGATAGCCAGGTTACGCGTGTTAATACCTGCGCGAACCTCGACTACGGTTTTCATATTGTAAATGTCATATTTACTAATCCAGCCATCGCGCGATGCAAAGTAAACAAAACGACCGTCAGGTGAGTATTTAGGACCGCCATGCAACGCAAAACGGGTCTTAAAGCGCGTTATTGGCTCGAACGTATCACCGTTTAATAACGTTGCAGAATGATCGCCCAGCTCAACCACTATGAATAAATTCATCGGATCGGCATCAAACTGCGGCTCATTGGGTAATTTACTTTGATCAAAATGCTCTATTCTAGAAGCGACAATGTCTTCGATCGTCCAGCTCGGAACAGTTTTGGCTGGGGTGTAAACATAATCGACTAAACTATCAATTTGCTGCGATGACAAGGTCGCTTTAAAGCTGGGCATTTGCGTCGCAATACGGCCGTTAGCAATCACTTTAGCCGCTTTGTTTTTACGTAATCTTGAGAGATTTTCAGGAAATAACGCAGGTCCCATTGCCCCCAAACGATCGACGCCATGACAATCTTGACAGTGTTTTTGATACAGCGCTTCACCACCAGACAATTTATCGACAGCAAAAGCCGCACTAGGTAAACCTAGTGCTGCTATTAGCACGAATGCTTTCATTACACCGCCTCTTGCTGAGCAGTAGCAGGTGCAACGAGGGCTTTCATATAGCCCAGTTTCCCAACATGCTTGCTGTCAAATTGTTCGACGACATCGCCAATAACAATCAGGGCTGGCGGCTTGATATTATGCTGTTTTACGAGCTTAGCTAACGTCGCTAGCGTGCCGCGATAAACTTCTTGATTTTCACGGGTGCCATTGCGAATTAACGCAGCGGGGGTATTGCCATCTCGGCCATGAGCAATCAGCTCTTTGGCAATAGTCGGCAAGCTATTTATTCCCATGTAAAACACCACAGTTTGACGCGGGCTGCTTAGACTTTGCCATGGTAAATTCAACTGACCATCATTTTGTAGATGACCCGTAATAAAAGTACAGCCTTGCGCGACACCACGATGAGTTAGTGGAATACCGGCGTAAGTGGTACAAGCAGATGCTGCTGTTATACCTGGTGCAACGTGACAATTGACGCCATTGGCTAGCAGATGCTCGACTTCTTCGCCACCACGCCCGAACACAAAGGGATCACCACCTTTTAAACGCAGCACTCGCTTACCAAGCAATGCCTGCTCACTCAGCATTTGATTGATGCCATCTTGTGGCACACAATGTTGGGCCTGTTGCTTGCCAACATAATATTTTTCACAGTTATCGGGTAACAACGCCATG
>JABSRS010000118.1 GCA_013214885.1 Gammaproteobacteria bacterium | reverse complement strand
AGCCCAGAGCGCGGCCCTAACACTTTAGATGACTTAACCGATGTTGACAAATCAACATTCTATTTCGCCATCAACTATTTATTCTAATTAAAACAAACCAAGGAAATAACTAGATGTTTAAAAAGTTAGCCATTGCCACTGCTGTTAGCATTATGCTATCGGGTTGTGGTACCGAAAAGCGAGAATATGATGTCGTTGAGCGGCCCGCTGAAGAGATCACGGTAGACAAACTTGATACGAAAGCATTGTGGGTTTACATGCCATCAACTGGCGCAGCGTCACGCTACGCAATCACCCAACGTGGTAATTTTCAAGGCACACCAAAGCTTGTTACATTAAAGTTTGATGAAGACAATGGTATTATTGTTTCTCAGGTCGATCGTGACAAAGTAACAGCAGCCGATAGCCGCTGGAATGATGATATTAATACCGCGCCAGTACTACATATCCCTGGTGAATTCCGTCAGTATCGCTGTCGAGAAAATGCTTTTCGCGATTGTAGCAACGCAGAAGAAATTAACACCGACGAAGATCAATTATGGACAGATGCAACTCACTTTGTCCCTGACTATTCAAAAATTACTAGTTTAGCTCATGACACCGTCGATACGTGGTATACCGCCGATAATGCGGTTGAAAGTGCTGCGCCTAAGTTATTACATTGGGAGTTTGATGCCGAGAAAGGTGTGATCAACATTGAAGTTGAACGTACCTTTACTGCAAACGCACGCGATCAATATCAGTTTGGCCCTAATTTAGAGGACTTGTCATTTAAGACGCGTTTTTTCTATTCGTTAGTTAAACTTGATCAACTAGCTAGTGAAGATTATGAATCGGTTTATTATCCAAGTAATGATCAAACTACCTATGGTTTCTTTAAAGACGATAATGATCAAAAGACCTTTACTGGTGAAAGTAATCGCCAGGGGCAAAAATATAGCCTAATTAATCGCTTTAATCCAAAGAATGAAAGCATCGATTACTACTTAAGCGACAGCTATCATAAAGCTGGCAACGAAGGCTATTTGAAAGTAACACTTGATACTGTTGCACAAATGAATGAAACGTTAGTTAATACTGGTGTACCAACGATTAAAATCGTTAACCCATCGAGTGAAGCTGGTATTCATACTGGTGATTTACGTTTTAACTCATTGAATCTTGTGACCGATCCGGTTGACAATGGTTTACTTGGTTACGGCCCGTCTGCAACTAACCCACTAACTGGTGAGATTTTACATGCCCACGTAAATCAATATGCAGGTGTCATTAAGTCACTGTCTCGTCGTACTTGGTCTGATTTAGTTAAACGCTATAACCGTCAAGAAATTGTTCGCCCTGAAGAGTATGTTCCACCAGTCATTGACGATGGTTCTTCTGACGAAGCGACTGTTGTAAGTGATGTTGCAATCGTCATTGACAACCCACGAGAGCTGTCTATTCCTGCGATATCACCAGCACAGATTGATCGCGTTATGGCGCAATCAACCAAGCATCAAGCGGTTAGCATTGATACGCTTAAATTTGCTAGTCAGCAATTTAAAGAAGGTAGTTTAGAACAAGCACAAGCCGATAACGCAATGCGCTTAGACAATCTAGCGAAGCACAATGCTTATTCAGAAGAATTTATGTGGGTTAGCACGCAATCGAAAGGCCTAATTGAAGGCATCGATTACCTAGCGGGCGGTTACTTTGCTAATGATGAAAATACCGAATTAAAAGATTGGGACACATTATCAGCGGCGCAGCAAGTAGTAGTTAGTGATGCTATTTCGATGCATATGTTTAGATCGACTTTAGTTCATGAATTTGGTCATAACTTAGGTTTACGTCATAACTTCTCAGGTTCAATGGATAAAGCTAACTTCTACCAAGGTCAAGAACTGGCAAGCATTGGTGCTGAAAAGCAACCTGCATATAGCTCGATCATGGATTATGCAGCGTCGGCATTTGACGAATTGCCAATGTATGGTAAATACGATATCGCGGCTTTACGTTATGGTTATAGCCGAGAAATTGAAATTGACTTACCAGCGGCAACATCAAGTGAAGTAGTACGTAATGACGACGGTGAAATTATCCAAATTCCACTAACACCAGCTACTCCGCGTAAATTTGTAAGTCTCGAAAGCATTGATGCTAAAATTAAGGCGGATCATCAGGCATATCCATTAGGGGCCATTGACCATGTTCGCAATAACATGGGGTCAGATGAAGACTCAGAATATAATGTTGGCGAAGGAGCAGCTCTAAAGTCTTACCTTTACTGTACCGATGAGCATACTTATACCTCTCCAATTTGTAATCGTTTTGATGAAGGCACGGACATTTTAGAAATCACTAAATTCCGTATTCAACGTTACGAAGACTCTTATGACACAACCAACAAACGTAATGGACGCGAGAGCTTCTACGATTATCACCAATTTTACTACGCATTAAATCGCGCAGGACAGTTTGCTGAAATTCGCGACGTGGTTGAACAAGTTGAAGCAATTGATTACCAATTTGCAAAATACTTAGGTGTTAGTGATAGTCAAGGTGCTGTATTTGCTGAAGTCTATGGTGCAAGCTGTGTTAAATACGGTCGCCCAATAGATCGCACGACCATGAGCCCGTCATTAAGAAACTTATGTACTATCTACGACGCAACAACAACCGCAGC
The DNA here is from genome assembly GCA_013214885.1 of Gammaproteobacteria bacterium. Lineage (GTDB taxonomy): Bacteria > Pseudomonadota > Gammaproteobacteria > Enterobacterales > Psychrobiaceae > Psychrobium. Next base: position 6,503 of record JABSRS010000118.1, on the reverse strand, counting down.
AGATTTCTTCTTAGATATTATGGCCCGCCCGGATCATGTATGTGAACTTGTTGAACTGTCAGGTGTTGAAGGCGTAGAAAATCGTGTTCGCTTCGAAACATTGTCTGATTTATGGCGTACATACGGACGTGGTTTAGGTGATAACAAGCAAATCCCAACGACTTGTTACGATGAAGATCTCGTGGCAGAACTAGCGGCACAGCCTAACAAAATCATCGTTAATGCTGAAACCCGTGATGGTCGAATTCAAGCGAATCTACAAGCTAATAATCCGTACCAAAATACGGCTTCTGCAATTGATTTACTTGGCACCTGGCCAGACAAATTACTTGCTGCTCAAATGTTAGTGAAACGTGACAGCGAATTCGTTGCAACTGAACGTTCGAACATCGCCTTAATTGATATTGATGGTCGAGTTCAAAAGCTCCTAAACCATATGTCTTACTTAGTTGGGGACGAGAAACAACGCCAACCAATTTTTGTTGACCAAGATGGTGAATATGTTCAAACGCTTAATCGTTACACGCCGTCATTTAGCAAAAAAATTGATGCGATCCCTGATTACCTATGGCAAATAAAACGCTTTTTCTTGTTAACTGAAAAGGACAACTGGGGCGCTTGGTACAACCCAAGTATTGCCAATGCACCAACGCCTTACTTTGCTGCACTACTCAATAACTTGGTTGGGCATGGACAAGCGAACGAATATGGTCTGAGTGATAGTGCACAAGGATTAGTTGACGCATTAACATTAACAGAAGCTGGTCCTGGTGTTGATTTAACTGACGCTGTAACCTTCACTTGGAAGTCTCGTAACTATGTAGCTAGTCGTCGTAACACCATGGCTAAAGCGATGGCAAAACGTGCATTCTACACGCCAGAGGAAGCGGAAATCCTAGAAGCGCTAGACGGGGTACATTATCGTGTTAAGAATACCCTAGCGTTATTTAATAGCGTTCGTAATACCCACGAAGCAATCGTCATGTCGATCGGTGATGAGGCTGTGTTAGATCTAATCAAAGATCTACCATACTATAAGCGCCGAGGGTTATTCACTCGCACCATGGCCGACCGTACAGAGCTTGACAAAGCGGCTGCTAAACAGGCTGCTAAAGCGGCCGCACTGGCAGCAGGAATGAGTGATGAAGACACTCAAGCGGCGATTACTGCAGCTGTCGAAGCAGCAGATCCTGGCTTTGAGTGTTGGCAGCTAGTGCTAGACGATGATACAGCTGAACAACGGATGTATCGTAAGTGTAACACTAGATCAAATATAGAAAATGCAATGAACAAATCGTTAGGAAAGATAAGCGATGAACGTCTTGCTGAGCTTATGCCACTAATAGAGAATTACGGTTATGAAGTACGTTATAACAGTAATTACTACTCTAAGTCGGTAACTAAGCACAATAAAGTGTACAGTTTCTCACCAGAGATCTTGCGCAGCTGGTCTGCTCGTGCCCACGTTGATTACCGTCGTGCGTTCCAGCAAATTCCAATCATGTAATTTGTAACGAGTGTTTGGGTATTTTCAATGGTTAATTATTGAATTTACCCCACTGCCAAAAGACCAGATTTATTCTGGTCTTTTTTTGGTTATAACTAAAAAAAGTGTTGCCACAGCCATAGCGTAAGCGCCACTAATTTAGCGATAGCAGGATAACAAAAAAGGCAACTAATTGCTTAGTTGCCTTTTTCTTGTGGTGCAATAATTAGAGATTAAAACTGATATTGAAGGTTTAATAGCACTGTGCGTGGCGCGCCAACTGTGTAGTTGTCTTGCTTTAACGGAATAGCTGAGTTGGCGTTAAAGACATTACTAACATAAAGCTTATCGGTTAAGTTTTGAACCGATAACGATACCTGCCAGTCATCGTCTGAGCGATAGCCTACTTTTGCGTTCACTAGTGTATAAGCGTCTAGCTCGCGAGTGTTTTCGCTGTTAGCCCAGGCGTTGCCACGGTAGCTAACGTCGGCGTTAGCATACCAACCTTCGGCAAAGTCATATTCGACACCGACCACACCATTCCAAGCTGGAGCGCGACGGAACTGCTTACCCGTCAGGTCTTTAATCGCTTTTGGCTTGCCGTTGACCATCACACTGTCTTTAAACTCGCTGTATTCGGTATGAGCATAACCAATGCTAGTATAAAGCGCCATCTCATTAGACACGTTGTAATTTAGGGCTAATTCAAAACCGTATAATTCTGACTTACCAGCATTAATATTGGCGTTGTTAAGTCCAGTGCTATCGAGTGCGACGTTAACTTGCTGATCGGTCAGCTTAGTTAGATAAACATTGGTGCGGCTCGTTAAATCGCCATTTAACCAGCTAGCACGATGGGCCAGTTCGTAGTTCCAAGCAAATTCAGGATCAAAAGTAATCACATCACCATTAAGTGGGTTAACCGAGATACCACCAGCACGATAACTGCGTTGAATGTTGGCACTAATACTTTGCTGGTCGTTGATGTGATAAATAGCCGACACTTTTGGTAAAAAGGCATGGTAAGTCGTTTCTTGTGGTACATCGACTTTACCCTCAATAACTAAGGCAGATAAAAGACCTTGAACCAATGGGTGCGCGTGGCTGTCCGGTGAACTGACTTTAGAGTGCACGGTGCGGTTTTGCTTTTCACGATCATAGCGGCCGCCGACAATTAGTTGCCATTGCGGGTTAATGCGCCAGTCAATTTCACCGAAAATAGCAACGTTAGACATGCTAGTAGTCGTTTCATTACTCGCTGCCACGTTCAGGGTATTGGGGAAAACCTGCTGATAGAAAGCTGTCGCTTGCGCTAAATCTAGCCCGCCCGCATACATAGCGCCGCCAATTATCTTATCTTGAAATAACGATTTAGGCGCGATACTCACGATGTCATATTGGGTGTCTAAATCGATGTTGGCGTAAAAAGCACCAACAATTGCCGAGACACTATCATCTTGATAGAAAAATCTTAGCTCTTGGCTAAACGCTTGCTCATTATCATGTTGAATGACAGTGTTGCCTGGCATCGCAGAGCTGTCGTAATCGTCTTGACGGTTAAAATCACCACGACTAAAACCAGAAACCGCGGTTAATGACCACTGGTCATTAATTTGATAGTTAATATCGAGGCTAGTACTGTCCGATTCAATCTCAAACAAGGCTGCATAATCACTAACAGCCTGATATTTACCGAGTAGCTCTTTCGGTACCATGGCTGAATCTTTTAGTTTGTTATTGGCTTTATTCCAGCTCAGTAAAATCGAAAGATCCTCAATAGCCTGCGGCTCGTACAGCACTTTAATCCGCGCATTATTACGTTGATGTCCAGCGTAATCGTCTTCACCGCGGGTGATGTTAGTAACGTAACCATCACTTTCGTCACGATCTAGGGCCACACGTATTGCTAACTCATCGTCAATAATCGGCATGCTATAAGCACCCGATAAACGGCGATTATTATTTGAACCAAGGCTCAACTGCAACTTACCTTCTGGCTGATACGTTGGATCGTTACTGTTAATAATAATTGAGCCAAACATTGAGTTACGACCCTGAATGGTCGATTGTGGTCCGCGTAAGAATTCAATCTGAGCGATGTCCCACATGCTTGGCAAACCATAACGTGTCGTTAGTTGACCGACTGACGCATTATCTACATAAACACTTGAAGTCATTGCACCCGAGGTCGATGTGGCTTCGCCAAAGACATTCATACCGCGGATCGCGAATGAGGTACGGTTGCTACCTTCTGATAACTGAGTGACATTGGCAACACGTTTAAAGACATCGGAAATATCAACGGCACTGGCGCGTTGTAACTCTTCATCGGTCAATACTTCGATACTGGTTTGAGTTTGCTGCACTGAACGACCAATTTTTTCGCCAGTAACCACGATGCGCTCGACATCTTGTTCTTGCGCATTTAGTGGCATAGCCATGACATTGAGTGCAATTGCTACCGCAACTGCACTGGCTATTTTGGTTTTTATTAACATGATATTTCCTGTTGAACCTACTCTGTGAACCTATGCTAAAAATGGCACAGGCTAATGGTAATCGTTCGTATTATCATTTTATTTTCTAATTAAGTCAATAGGATGGTCGCAAAGGAATGAAAAAAGTAAATGAAAGCTCGATGCCTGCACCTAATTCATTTTCATCGGCGTACATGGCGGTTAGGTCAAGGTGAACAGCGCCAAAAGCCGACACCAGCTCGGATAAACTGAGTAGTGTCGTTGCCCATCCCAAAACGATCTTTCGAGGTTAAATCAATATCGAGTGCAGCAGTTGCCCAATCGTTATTGTAAGCAATCCCAGTAGTAATCATTGGTTTAATTTGATAAACAATCCCAGCCGTCATGGTTTGGTGATCATTGCTAATTAAGTCTTTAGCAACCAAACCGACGGTCCAGTTATGATCTAACTTAACACTGGCTCCAATGTCGACGTCGCCTTGAGCGATATTTAATGCAACCCCAAACTCAACGTTTGCTTTGGCATAAATACCCACTGATATAGCTGCGCGTTGGAATGATGATCGCTGTGCCAACGGTCACACCACCAGAGAGTCATCAAGGGAAGCGATTAGTCCAGGAGCAAGTGCCAGATCAAAGTCTGCAGAGCCTTACTCAATTAAATGTTCAATGGCTCTTAGTTGCGCTTCAAAATCATCAAATGCAAGCTGGAATTCGTCAAGATTATCAATTAAATCACTAGGATCGGCAACTTCCCCTGCAATACTCGGTAAAATCAGTGAAAAATTATCGTTCGCTTTACTCTTGGTCAGCAACGCTGGGTTATAAAATGCAGCTGACTGATAACTCCCAGAAGCAACTCCAGTGCCTCCCATTGCTATTGACCGAGCATCTTGGACTGCATGAGCAGCAAATGAAAATAATACACTTGAAATAGCTACCGCCAATCCTTTCTTACTCATACGTAGCGCTTTATCCATATTTTTTATTTCAAACTAATGCTTAATATTAATTAAATTATAACTAGTCGACTAAGGTCAACTGATGAATTCACTAACACTGCCATCACAATGTAAATCACCAATGAATTTTGGTGAGCCATCGCTGTTTAACTCGAGATAGCCCAAGCCACTTTTTTCGAGTAATCGTTGGTGGTTTAAACCCGCTATATTACGGCCTTGGACTTTCATTCGGCGGCGTTTAGTGAAGATATTTAACGGTGAATTTACGCCATAGAACCAGCGATTTAAATTGTCTAAGATGCCGATAGCTGGCTGTGGAAATTGATTTTTAATCCCGCTCGACGTAATTTGCCAAATTTTGGGTGAAAAATGACGAAACCTAATTTCAATGTCATAGACGAAGGAGTAATGAACGTCACCCGACAAAATCACAAAATGATGAGGGGTTTTCGGGTGTGTTAAATATATTGAGCAAGGTACTTGCAGAGCCTGGATGTGCCATCCAGTTTTCAGCATCGACCGCCAACGGCTGACCTAATGTCGTAGCGATCCGCTGGATTGCTTCAATCACTTTGACCCCAAACATTGGCGCTGGCGACACTAAGATAACCGCAGGCTGGCCAATCAGCTCTTGCTGTAAATCACACAACGCTTCCCAATCCATTAAGCCTGATGGTTGATTAATGTTATTTTCGCTGCGCCAGCGCCGAGTACGGCTATCAAGCACCACTACTTTTGGCGTCGTCTCAAGACAATATTGCCAGTGCTCAAAATCAAATAGATAATCAATAAATGAATCATGATTCTCTTTATTTGGATTGTCATAATATGTGTTAGCGATGACCGAAAAATCACCTTTAAACTGCTTTGGATCATTACCCCAGCCTTGGCACAGCCAATAAGCCATTAGCATATTGCCAATAATTCGTTTTGAAAACGGATCTTGATACGCCGCCTGCTCCCATTGCGCGGTTAAGTTCCAATCATCGGTGACGTCATGATCATCAAAAATCATATAGGTTGGCAGGTGCGCCATTAAACGTTGGACCTGCGCTAAACCTTGGCTAAACTCTTTGATCGCCGCCAGTTCTTGCTGGTAACATTTTTGGTGTTGCGGCTTGATGTCATCACATTCAATAGTGATCTCAGCCCATAAGGTTGGTGACCAAATAAGTAGATACATCGCCATGGCTTCACTAGCCGTTATTAAGTGATTGCCAGCATAGGTCGAGGTAAATATCGGTTGCGAACCTCCTCCTTGATACCATTTATTGCGCGTAGTGACTCGCGGTAACATTTGTTCTCGTTGATAATATTTATTGCTAGTTTGATACAGCTGTTGGCTGTCGCTAACACTCGCCCCTTCAAACGTCTCATCATTTAAACCTAGCAACTCTATGACTTGATGGATGGCATTGAGCATCGGTGCCGGCACAACCCATGTGAAATCTTCATTTGCTGCGTGGTGGTGATCTGTCGATTCGAATGGCCTGATAACCCCCGACACCCGCACCACCGTCAAGAACCTGATGTCCGCGCTCTCGGAGTTCGTAGATCGCTGGTATCGGGCTCCCTGAT
>JABSRS010000117.1 GCA_013214885.1 Gammaproteobacteria bacterium | reverse complement strand
ATGTAATATTGATTAGTCTCAGTTATTAAGCATTTAGGCAAACGTATCTATCCCCACTAAACGTTGGATCTCTTCACGTTTCGGACCATTTTCGACTTGACGATAACTATCGATTGCCAACCTATTAGCCCCACTTGGCTTATCGTATACGGTTTGCCCTTTAACACCAGAGTTAGCTGCCACAGCAAAGTTAAAATCCTCTGGCACATTAGGTGATGGTTGGTTTGATTGTCTAGGTTGGTGTGCTTGGTAATCTTGATAACTGGCCGCTTGCTTCGGCGTTGAATTTAAGGCATCAGTTTTAATCCTGACCGAAGTAGGATCAACCAGTTGAGGTTTATTAACGCTAGGCTGAGCAATCCCTTTGGGGGATAAAGATTGCCCTTGATAGCTAACGTTATATTGATGACCAATTTGCATAATTAAATACTAACACGGAAATATTCAATATTACATAGAGTTATTTACTCGCGCCCTGGTAGTTTTTTCCAAGTAACCGTATCACGTAAATAAACGGGCTTTGCCTGTTCAACATCAATTGCATGGCCGTTACTCCATAAGTTTAGCGCAAGTTTGGTCATAAATCGTGCATTTGGATACAAAATATCGTCAAGGTGTTGGATATTTGCAAGTTCAAACAACTGAGGATAACTTTGCCACCCAGTGCCGACGGCAACATAATTTAATTCACCAAAGCTTAAGTCTGCTAGCAAGTCAGGTTTAATCACTTGTTCTTGGTCCACCAGCACAGCTAATCCGTCAATATTGGTGAAACGTCCCCAATAAACTTCCCCCATTCTGGCATCAATTGCGGCCAAAATATCGGTGGCGTTGTGAGCCTCAATCGCCTGCTGGGCCATTGCGGCAAGGGTCGAAATTGGTAATACTGGTTTATCACTGCCAAACGCAAGCCCTTGCATAATGCCACTGCCAATTCGAACACCAGTAAAACTTCCTGGTCCACGGCCCCAGGCAATAGCAGTTAGGTCATTAACCGTTATCTTTGCTTGAGTCATTATATGATCAATCATCGGCAAAATTAATTTGGTGTGGATTCTGGGAGCAACTTCAAACTGGGCACTAATGTGGCCATCTATGGTAAGTGCTGCCGAACATGCTTCTGTTGACGTATCGATAATTAAGATTTTTTCTGACATTTATTTCACTATTTCGTTATTTGGCTATATTTTCGAGGTAAGTAATCACTTGCTTTACATCTCGCGTTCGTTTCATATCGGGTAAGCTTTGCATAAAAATTCGACCATAAGGACGCGTTACCATTCGAGTATCACATAATAAGAAGGCACCTTGATCACTGCTATCTCGAATTAAACGCCCAGCCCCTTGTTTAAGCGCAATAACCGCCTGAGGGATTTGAACCGTTGCGAAACCATCCTCACCACGTTTTTTCGAATCATCCAAACGCGCTTTCAATAGCGGGTCATCTGGTGATGCAAAGGGTAATTTGTCGATAATAACACACCTTAAGGCGTCACCTCTAATATCAACCCCTTCCCAAAATGAGGTTGTCGCCAAAAGAACCGCATTACCATCCTCACTAAAGCTATGGAGTAATTTTTGCTTACTATCGAGACCTTGGACTAACAGTAACTGGCTAATCTTGCCTTCGAGGATTTTATTTAGTCGATTAAGCGTCGAGTAACTGGTGACTAAAATCATCACGCCACCGTTACTCGCACTTATAATGGTTTCAATTAATAATGCCAACTGATCGACATATTGTGGATGCGCAGGCTCGGGTAAATATCTTGGAATGCAAAACAACGATTGTTTTTGATAATCGAAGGGGCTATCCAGTGCCAATGTATTGGCTGATTCAATGCCCAACAACCCTTTAAAATTGTCAAATTTGTTATCGACCTGCAACGTGGCCGACGTAAAGATCCAACTCGCTTGGTAGCTATTGATGTGCTCTCTAAATTTGTCGGCAATCGATAGTGGACTGATATTGAGTTGTAAGTGTTGCTTGCCTGCTTCATACCAAAAGCTAAAACCGAGTTTATTCGTTTGTTCAAACAAGGCTAAATTACTTTTTAGTTCAATCAGACGCTCAAAACAGCTATCTAAGGCATCACTTCGTGACAATGAAATTTTGATCACTTGATATAAAAAATCAATATTTTGACTTAATTGCTCAAACGCACTGGCGACATCTTTGCGCTGCATTGCGCCAGCCCAATCTCCTCTTTCACCGTGATGAGAAAAGCACAAACGTAGTTGGTCACTGCATCGTTCAATTATCTGAGCAGCTTTTAGTAACTGCTTGGTATCTTTTAATCCATCGTGGTAAGCGTGAATAACATCACTGGCCAGCTCTTTGAGTGAACGCGTTGAAAGGGACTGCCCAAAATAGCTACAGGCAATATCAGGTATTTGATGGGCTTCATCAAATATAATCAACTCCGCTTGCGGAATTAACTCACCAAAACCAGTATCTTTTAACGCCATATCAGCAAAAAAAAGATGATGATTAACCACCAGTAAATCGGCTTCCATCGCTAACCTTCTTGCGCGTAATAAGTAGCAATCATCAAAATATTGGCATTGTCGACCGCTACAACTGTCAGGCGTCGATGTCACTAATGGTAATGCAAATGATGATTCGGAAATCGAAGGCACGTCGCCTAGGTCACCAGATACCGTGTGTGAAGACCATCTTTTTATTTGAGTTAAATCTGCCTCAGTTTGTGGATGCCTTGAGGCACCTTGTGAGGTCAGTTTTTTGAGTCTTTCGATACATAAATAGTTACTTCGCCCCTTAAGAAGGGCCACTTTCAAGGGCTTATTTAATGCACTACGAACCAGGGGGAGATCTTTATAAAACAACTGATCTTGCAGCGCTTTAGTTCCTGTACTGACGATCGTTTTTTTTCCGCTTAAAATGGCACTAATTAAATATGAAAAGGTTTTACCAGTACCTGTCTGCGCTTCAACGACCAATTGTTGATCCGCTTCAATCGCCTGACAAACAACACTGGCCATTTCAATTTGAGCAGCGCGAGGCTCATAGCCACTAATTGCTTGGGATAATTTACCATCAACACCGAACGCTTCGGTGACTTGTGAGATTAATTGACTCATTGAATTATATTTGTATTCGTTCTTAATGTTTTGAGCACTAGTTTAGGTCAAAGTAATCTCTTGCGCTAACGAAATATTCAATCAACAGCTTCTAAACAACTTATTTGATTAATAGCAAAAAAACTTGCAACTGAATTTTTTTAGTGCGATGTTTAATAAATAAGGGGTAACACTATATTTGTAAAGTAATTGTCATAATTTTAGGTTAATCTGAAATGAACTTTAAGTATTTTTAGCCATTAACATTTCTTCATAAGATAGCTTTCATAAATTCGATATTCCCACCAGCAAGGATTGACATGAGAACAAATTTACCAATCACCAATAATGAATTAATGCTTACTGACAATGCATTACTTATTTCTACTACCAATTTGCAGGGTAAAATCACCTTATATAATGAAGATTTTCAAAAATATTCAGGGTTTACCCGCGAAGAACTTGATGGCGCGGATCACAGTGTGGTGCGCCACCCAGATGTTCCAAGTCCAGTATTTGCTGAGATGTGGCATCATTTAAAAAGCGATCAGCCTTACATGATATTGGTCAAGAATCGTTGTAAAAATGGTGACCATTACTGGGTCAATGCCTTTGTTAGCGCAATAAAAGAGGACGGTAGAGTTATTGGTTATCAGTCTGTGCGTACCAAGCCAAGCCGCAAAGAAGTTGAGTTAGCTCAAAAACTCTATAATCGGCTTAATGCTGATAAAGGGCGACTGAGCGTTGGCGATATTGAACCCGCTACTGCATTACCTGTGGTGGCATTAATAGCGGGTGCTGCTCCTGCTATTGCCAGTTTCTCATTGGGATTAGAAGGTCTTGTTGCACTTGGTATTTCAGTGGCAGGTGGTGTGATGATGGCAGGACTAAGTAGTTCACTATTATCAGGGTATCGAGCGCTGGTTGCAGAATCGAAGCTATACATCAATTCACCAACGCTTAATGAGTTATATTCAGACTCCACCAACGGTATTGGCCAGTTAAAAACCCATCTAAAGATGACGCAAGGACAAACCAGAACTATCTTAGAACGGGTCCGTCATTCATCAAAAGATTTAACAGGTCTGAGTGCTGATGCCGCTGAGATTGCAATTCATACCAATGAATCGTTAGCGAGCCAAGGGCGTGAAATTATTAGCATGCAAAGTGCATTTGACCAAATGATTGCCAGCGTGTCGGAAGTTGCTCAAAATGTCCAATTAACCGCAGAAGAAACGAACCTAGTCAGTACTGAAACCATTAAATCTCGTCAACTGATGACTCAAACCGTTGGTGACATCAATGTCCTTGCCGATGGTCTGCAAAATGTCGTCTCTCGACTATCAAGCTTACGAGTCGCATCCAATGAAATTGGCAGTATTTTAGAAGTTATTACGGGGATTGCCGAGCAAACCAACCTACTGGCGTTAAATGCAGCCATTGAAGCCGCTAGAGCTGGTGAACAAGGTCGTGGTTTTGCAGTGGTTGCTGATGAAGTTCGCTCGCTTGCAACTAAAACTCAAGAGTCTACTGAGCAAATCAAAAAAACCATCGATAAGCTTCAGCGAGAATCAATTGAAGCTGAAAATGTCACCCAACAAGCGATGATTCAGGTTAAAACCTGTGTCAACAATGTGACATTGTCTGGTCGTAGCATCGAGAATATCAGCGGTTCCATTGATTCAATCAACAAAATGAACACTCAAAACTCAGCGACCGCTGAGGAACAACGCGTCGTGAGCGGTAATGTTCAAGAGATGTTTACCTCGATTAGTGATGAAATTAAAGCGACTGAGGTCTTATCACAGCAAACGGCAAAATCGTCTGACGAGTTGTCAAAATCGGTCACCCAGATCATGCAGTCTCTTGCGACTTAAGTGAGTAAGCAAACAATAAAAACCGCAGTATAGGCTATATGTTGATCAGTTAAACGAATGACTATAACTTTAGTGGTTTGTATGACGTGCTTTTAGGCCCTATTTCTTAAAGGGACTTCTATACACGCACACCAGCTACTTTTCTTTGCTTCGCCAAAGAAAAGTAGCCAAAAGAAAGGCGACCCGCAAATTTATCGCTGATCTTAAATGATAAATTGTCTATTCAATACCGTATTTAATCCGCATCCCTGCGGTAAATACTAAAAAATCATCCCTGATTTTGTCATTGGCCAATTTCTAATTTAAGGCGATAAAGAACGGGAGTTACCGCGCTTCATCGGTGGCATATATCTAAACTGACTTGCATAACCTGTCTAAAGGATTTTTTATTGTTTATTGTTTATTACAGTCGAAGATCAACGTCACTCGCAGGAAACAGATACTTTAAGTCATACAGTATTCCGTCAGGTTTTAAGAAGCTTCTAACTCTCTCCACCCCTAACTCGATAAACTCATGATGGGCAACCGCGAGTATCACGGCATCATAACTATCGACACATGGCATATCGATAAGCTCAATTTGATATTCTTCATAAGCAAGCTCTTTAGAAGCGCCAGGATCATAGACATCAACCTCAACATCATATTCGGCCAATGCTTTAGTCATATCGACAACCTTGGTATTTCTCAGATCAGGACAGTTTTCTTTAAACGTTAGACCGAGGATTAATATTTTAGCATCGACCACTTGCAGTTTCTTTCTAATCATCGCTTTGATCAATCGAGTAACCACATATTTTCCCATATTATCATTGATCCGCCGCCCCGCTAAAATGACCTGGGGCAAATAGCCAATGGCTTGCGCTTTATGGGTTAAATAATAGGGATCAACACCAATGCAATGCCCCCCAACTAGCCCAGGCCTAAAGGGCAAGAAATTCCATTTAGTGCCAGCGGCTTTTAACACCTCTTCAGTATCGATATCGAGTTTATTAAAAATAATCGCCAGCTCATTGACCAAGGCAATATTTAAATCGCGCTGGGTATTTTCAATCACTTTAGCCGCTTCAGCGACTTTAATCGAACTGGCTTTATGAGTACCCGCGGTGATGACCTTGGCATAAAGCGCATCGACAAAATCAGCAATGTCGGGGGTCGAACCCGAGGTAACTTTTAAGATATCGCACACCCGATGTTCCTTATCCCCTGGATTAATACGCTCAGGAGAATAACCAGCAAAGAAATCTCGGTTAAAGGTTAAATTAGAATAACGCTCTAACACTGGAATGCACACTTCTTCGGTAGCACCTGGATAAACAGTCGATTCATAAATAACAACATCACCAATCGATAGTGTTTTGGCAATGGATTCGCTAGCTTTAATCAGTGGGGTTAAATCGGGTTGATTAAACGACGTTATTGGCGTTGGCACCGTAACAATATAAACATTGGCCTCATCAAGATCTTTAACGTTGCTGGAAAAAATAAGATTTTTAGCATCGTCTAATTCTTGCTCTGAGACCTCGAGAGTTTCATCACAACCAACTCTTAGCTCGTCAATCCGTTGTAAATTTATATCAAAACCAATAGTATGGTAATGATGGCTAAAAGCGACAGCCAGAGGCAAACCGACATAGCCTAACCCGATAACTGCAACCTTTACTTGTTCTAATCTCTTACCCATAAGATGCTCTTTTTAATCAACTGTGGTGGTGAACTAAATTAATTTATCCCTGTATAAATTAAAGCAGACAATATTTTAAATTGCACATTTTTTACCGGTTTAGGCATCGGTTAACGTTTTAAATTTTATTAAGTGAAATATATTATAATTAAAGACTAGTAAGCTCGCCCATTGGCGGGTAAAATACGTCGCTATTTTTATCAGCGGTAATTGAGAGAACGGTATGGCTAAAAAACTACTTATTAAAACCTGGGGTTGTCAGATGAACGAGTATGATTCATCTAAAATTGGCGACTTATTAGGTACCTTGGGTTATGAATTAACAGATGAGCCTGAAGAAGCTGACGTACTGCTGCTAAATACCTGCTCAATTAGAGAAAAAGCCCAAGAGAAAGTTTTTCATCAACTTGGTCGCTGGAAAAACCTAAAAGAATTAAAGCCTGGCACCAACATCGGCGTTGGCGGTTGTGTGGCATCCCAAGAAGGGAATGCTATTCGCCAACGAGCTCCTTTTGTTGATCTGGTTTTTGGCCCGCAAACTCTCCATCGCTTACCTGCGATGATTAAAGAGCTCAATAATGGTGCCCAATCGGTGGTTGACGTTAGTTTCCCTGAAATCGAAAAATTCGATAATTTACCAGCGCCAAAAGCAGATGGCGTAACAGCATTTGTTTCGGTAATGGAAGGCTGTAGTAAATATTGTAGTTTTTGCGTTGTTCCTTACACCCGAGGCGAGGAAGTATCACGACCACTAGATGATGTCCTTTTTGAGATTGCTCAATTAGCAGAACAAGGCGTTCGAGAAGTTAATCTACTCGGCCAAAACGTAAATGCGTTCCGCGGTGCTACTCATGATGATGACATTTGTGATTTTGCGACCTTAATTCGATTAATCGCTGCGATTGATGGTATTGACCGTATTCGCTATACCACCAGCCACCCTGTTGAGTTTACCCAGGAATTAATCGATGTTTATGCTGATGTCCCAGAGTTGGTCGATCATCTTCATTTGCCAGTGCAGTCGGGTTCTGACCGAATCTTAAACTTAATGAAACGTAATCACATGGCGATTGAATTTAAATCAACCATTAAGCGTTTACGAAAAGTTCGCCCTAATATCGCCATGAGTTCAGATTTCATTATTGGTTTCCCTGGTGAGAGTGCTGATGACTTCGAACAAACCATGCAATTGATTCGCGATATCAACTTCGATATGAGCTTTAGTTTCATCTATAGTGCTCGCCCAGGAACACCTGCTGCAGATTTGCCAGATGATGTTACAATGGAAACAAAGAAGACGCGTTTGCACGAGTTGCAGCACCAAATTAATACCCAAGCATTACAACATGCTAGACAGATGCTTGGTACGGTACAGCGAATTTTAGTTGAAGGACCATCGAAGAAAAACCCAATGGAACTTCGCGGTCGCACCGAAAATAACCGAGTGGTTAATTTTGAAGGTGCACATTCGCTAATTGGCGGTTTTGCAGATGTCGAAATTGTTGATGTGTTTAGCAACTCGTTACGCGGGACATTTGTGCGGGGCGAAGCTGAAATGGGGCTGCGAGTTCACACCTCTCCAGCGTCAATTGTAGCATCGCGTGAAGAAAGTATAGATAGCAATGGTGTTGGCACCTTCACGCCTAAGTTTTGACCTGATTTATCAAACACAGTCAATTGTGTAGAAACATCAACCAAATATTGAGCAATAAACTTATCACACTTAATTGTTATTTAGAGCCCGCAAGTACCGCTCGGCTCGCCAATTTATGTGGCCCTTTTGACGATAACTTAAAACACATTGAGCGTCGGCTGGGGCTTGAGATCAGTTATCGTAATAATTGCTTTCAAGTCATTGCCAAACAGCATATGGCTAAAATTGCGATTGATATGTTGCGTCAACTTTATGTCGACACGCAAATGGTCAAAGGAAAAATGTCTGAAATCACTTCTGAAATGGTCCATTTAGCGATTGAGCAATCAAAATCGCTAAATCAAGAACAACAGACCAGCGACTTAAGTACACAGGGCAAAGAGGTTTACATTAAAACCCGCAAGGGGATTATAAAGCCGCGCAACACTAATCAACACCAATACGTCACCAATATCGTTGCTCATGATATTTGCTTTGGTGTTGGCCCTGCGGGTACTGGAAAAACTTATTTAGCGGTGGCTTGCGCGATTGACGCGCTAGAAAAACAAGAAGTCCGCCGGATCCTGTTGACCCGCCCAGCGGTTGAAGCGGGTGAAAAACTTGGTTTTTTACCTGGTGATTTAAGTCAAAAAGTTGATCCGTACCTGCGC
>JABSRS010000116.1 GCA_013214885.1 Gammaproteobacteria bacterium | reverse complement strand
ATTTTGTTGCCACCATTGACTATAATCTTTACCCGTTAAAGACTTGGCTAAGGCTTGAATGTCATGACTATCGAACGGCTTAGGTAAACGAAATTGGTTAAATAGCTCGCGGTGTAGCTCGCTATACCCTGCTTTGAGTTTTGAGTCTTGAAGCATTTTAAAATCAAGTGCTAATGACGCCATAAAACCTTCAGAATAAATGTTTACGCTGTGGTTATTAGCAAAGTCGCCAGGCAACGCAATCCAACTTTCATGACTCGATTGTGCTACTGACTGCTCATGCTTACCTGGTTTTTTAAGGTGTGAATTAATTCGCTTAGCTAAATCTTCAAAAAACTCTTTTTGAGTGATCAAGCCCGATTGCAATAATAGCTGACTCTGGAAATAGCTGGTTGAACCTTCTGACACCCAAAGTAAATCAGTATAGTTTTCACGTTGATAGTCATAATGAGCGACACCTTTTGGGCGATAGGCTTTAACATTCCAAGTATGGACAAATTCATGGGCGGCAGTTTTTAGAAACTCGAGATATTCTTTACGTGGCGCAAAAGTAAAACGTTTACGTTGAATAATGGTCGAATTTAAATGCTCGGTCGCTCCCCGTACACCAGTAGTTGCATGCACCATAAATACATAGTCATCAAATGGATAGCCTTGCCAAATATTTTGGCTGGCGCCGACCATTTTCTTAAGATCTTGTGCCATTTGCTGAGCGTCGTAATTGCCTTCGCCCCAAATAACCAATTGATAGTTTTTATCGTCTTGCTTAAAATTTAGCACCTGATTAATACCCGTTTCGATCGGTGAATCAGCTAGCACATCATAATTGGGCGCAACAAAATGGTGCGCGCTGGTTGCTTGCATACCACTAAAGCTATGCCAATCAGCCGGCACGGTTAACTCAACAGAAATATCTTCATCACGTCTTGCTGGCTCATACATAAAGACCGCGGTTGCATCAATATAGGCATGAGAGTCATCAATATGACGCGTGCGAGTCCCTAATTGATTGGCATAAATCTGATAACCAACGGTAATTGCACCCTTGGTCGGATTATCAATCAGCCAGCTGCTTTTATCATGATGCTGCCAAGTGAGGGTTTGACCAGCACTGTCTTTGGCCCAAAAGTGTCTTACACCATTGGCCAAATCCAAAATTTTATATTTTCCAGTTCGCCACGCCGGGAGTTTAACTAACGCATTAGCACTGCCACCATCTAAAGTCATGCTAACCTGGCCAAGATGATGTTGAGGCTGTGACAAATCAAGCTTATAGTTAACGGTAGCATTAGCCGCAGACGCTGCGATTAATAGGGGTAAGATACTGAATTTTTTAATCATATTATTCTTATTTTAGTAGGCATCGAGTTTGATAAAGGTATAATATAGCAAAAAAATACGCCTTAATAAAAAGCAGTGATTGATCCAATGATAAAACTCACTTTTTTTCAGTGTAAAACCTATAAAATATTTAACTTATTTATAATTATTGTTGCAGGGTATACGGCACTCGCCGCCGCCCACACCACTATTTATACCTTTGGCGATCCAATACTTGAACAGGTTGAGCAAGCAAAAAAAGAGCAAAGATTAACGGTGGCACGAGCCGTCTTAAGTCAATATCAAAATAGCAATAGTTCGCAGCATAGCATCGCACGGCTATTACTGGCCAAGCAGTTATTATTAATCAAAAAAAACGACGACGCTTTAGTGCATATTGCAAAGGCCCATCAGATTTTAGCAACGTTAGATCAACCAATTATTTTATTAAACGCCTACTTTTTTGAGGCCCTCACTCAAGCAAGAACACTCAAGAAATTCCGCGCTTCGATTAAAACATTCAACAAAGCTATTAATTCATTACCGACAATATCGACAACAGATCCAAGTAATCAACAAATTTTAACCCAGCTAGCTTTTTCACTTCACAACAAACTTGGATCCCTCTATACCTTTTTAGGTGAATTTGAAAATGCTAAGCTTACTTTAGCCAAGGCGCAGCAATTACTAACCGAAGAAAGCCCAATTGAAAATAAAACTTTATTATTCAAAAACTTTTCAACACTGTACACTCAAACAAGCCAACTAGAGTTGGCAGAGAAATACTTAGTTCAAAGCTACGCTTTAGCCACCGAAAGTAACGACGATTACGCCATTGTCGCCTCATTAAGAAGTATGTCGCGATTCTATCGCGTGAGTATGCAATATGAGTTAAGTATTGAGTATGCAATAAAAGCGGTTAAAATCAGCAAAAAGTCTAAGTTTGTCGACCACTTAGCTGTATCATATAACAACTTAGCTATTAGCTACGAAGAATCTGGTGATGATAACCTGGCTCTCGTTCACTATCTTAATGTCGTCGAGACCATAGTAAACAATGAAAGTAGTCTGGTCGCCTCGATGGCCCACCACAATATTGGTGAGACCTATTTTCGATTACAAGATAAAGACAAAGCGATTCATTACTTGTTGCTCGCTAACCAGAAATTCAAGCAGGTTGAGCATTTATTCTATTTTCTGACCAACAATATCTCGCTGGCAAAGGTTTATTTAAGTGAACAGGATTATCAACAAGCAATCAGTTTTGGCAAGCTAGGACTTGCGGGAGCTCAAAAGTTAAACAAAAAGAACGCCCAAGAAAATGTTCACCAAATTTTAGCTGATAGCTACCGCCAAACCAATCAACTATCTTTAGCGCTAGAGCATCAAAGTGAAGTTTCGATCCTCTTAAATGCGACTAACGATACATTAAATCAAGCTTTAAATACGGCGATAAAGAGTAACAAGCAAGTCAATGTCGTGAATATGGATAAAAAAATTGTAGATCTAAAAATCATCACCAAAAAATTATTAACACAAAAAAATCAACAACATAATCTTTTCATTGCCTGCTTAATTATTGCTATTTCGGTGAGTGTTGCCCTGGGAACGTTACTCGTCATTATGGTAATAAGAACCACAAAACTGCACCAACTATTAGATCAGTGTAAATATCATCCTGTGTCAGGGCTTCAGCTTTTTCACCACACGACAACAGCTAAAAAACGCGATCTTGAACTTAGCCATTTTCAATATTTAGCCATGCTCCATATTCCTTCCTTTAGCACAATGCCAATCAATCTCTCGTCGAATAAAACAAAAACAGCGCAGCGGCAATTGCTAAATAACTTTTCAACTAGCATCGACGGTCAAGTATACCAATACAGCGATTCCATATTATTAATTGCATTTAATGGTTCGTCAGCGTTTGAATCGCTCGAAAAAAACTTGGCTAGAAAACACTCATTGGATCAGTTCTTATTACAAATAGGTCAAGCTGAACCAGCGATAGCACCACAGTCGATTAGCGTCGGGGTCATCAATAATAGTGATTTTAATCAAGGTGATTTAGTTATTACACCGATGGCGAAAATAGAGCTTATGCTAACTGCTCTATCAGCAGCTAGATGTTGCTCTCAACAAAATAGTTCGGGCCATTGGTGCTTTCTTGCTCCTAAAAACAACGTATCTTTCCCTGCGCTTTCGGAAGATAACCGCGAAAACTGGTTAATAGCGATTAAAAGTGGCTTAATCACTTTTGAATTTAATCAGCAAGTAGATATCGACCACCAAGATCTGCTGTGGAATAATTTTAATTTGAGTGATTAGATCTGATTGCTTTTTAAATCTAATTTCTCTATGTTAGAGAACATAGATATACGTTAATTTAGTAAATTTAGTAAATTTAGTAAATTTAATTTCATCATAGGGTGCCTGATGCTAGTCAATTTTTTGCAACAATTTTACCAACTTTATCAAGGTCAAAGTAAAGACCTTGATCTTGAGATGGATAAATTATTAGCCCAGCTTAGTCAGTCCTCTAATGTTGATTTTGATACCCTTGGCAACGTGGCTACTATCGAGCAACATCAACATCAAGTGATTTTAGCGTTACAACAAAAACAGCAACATTTAAGTGATTCAATTAAAGAGTTAAGTGAGCTGTCTGCCCTGCCAGAACAAGTCAGTCAACTTGTTTTAGAGTCTCCTACCATTGCTAATTCCACCAAAAGTGAGGTTACTATAGCTTCTTTATTAGATGAAATGAGCAAGGTAGTAAAGCTATATCGCCATATTGTTTTTGAGCTAAATAACGAATTTCAGCAGCACCATAAAAACAGTGATGCCCTGATTGCCAATTATGTAGAAAAGCTCATCTCAATTTCCCATAAACTGCAGGTCAATGTTTCATTAAGGGGAGAGCTCGACGTTATCTTTGATCATGTCAAAGATACTAAAACCCCTGACGATCTTTGTAATAACTTTCAGCAGTTAATAAACTTATTAGTTAAAAATATTAATAATGAAAAGCAAGCTTCTAGTTATTTTTTAGAAGTATTAAATAAGGCATTACTTGATGTCAAAACGGTGGTGGTCGATTCAACATCTTTAACCGCCGATGCCTCAAAAAAACGCCAGCAATGGGACAAAAATTTAGTTGCCCATGTTGAAAAAATTAGTGGTCAACTCGATCAAGAAACAGCAGATAAAAACGTGCAATCAATTATCTCCACGGCAGTTGAAGATATATTAAAAGCGATCCAGTACAAGGAAATGTTTGATCGCCAAGAATACCAAGCGTTATCAAAAAACTTTACCGCCATGCAGGAACGGCTTAAAACCGTTGAAGAAGAAGCTCAAGGTTATAAATCTAAACTTGATGAGCAAAAAATATTAAGTATGCAAGACAGTTTAACCAAGCTGCCTAATCGTGCAGCGCTTGATGAAAGATTTTCTTATGAGTTTGAACGCGCGCAAAAGTTGCAAACCCCATTATGGGTTGCTGTCGCCGATTTAGATTTTTTTAAAAGAATCAATGATACCTATGGTCATACTGCGGGTGACAAGACCCTGCAGGCCGTTGCTTCGTTAATTAGCCGGGCATTAAGGGAAAGTGAGTTTATTGCTCGTTTTGGCGGTGAAGAGTTTGTGATATTAATCCCCGATATCAATAAAATTTTGGTTGAAAAGATGTTGAATAGGGTTCGGGAAAAAGTTAAATCAATCCCATTTAAATTTAAAGGTCAAAAAATAACCGTCACTATCTCTATTGGCGCCACGCGTGTTAAAGAGAGTGATAGCGGTGAATATTTCGCATTTGAACGAGCGGATAAAGCAATGTATATGGCTAAGGAACAAGGACGAGATCGCGTTATCATTTCTTAGGTGACAAAAAACGAGCAGGAGGCTTAAATGATAATAAAAATTAGTCCCAAAGGCAGCCTAGAGCAGCTGTCTCAATTAGAAGCAGAAAAACTTCAACAACATGTCAACAGTCATTTGTATCGGCTGTTCCGTAAATGTTCCTTGGCGGTTCTTTGTTCTGGCATTGAGACGGATGACGGCCAAGCCATTCTAACAACTTACCAAAATTTTGATATTAACGTCCTGATCCGTGAACGAGGGGTTCAACTCGAACTAATTAACCCCCCTGAACAAGCCTTTGTCGACGGTGAAATAATTACTGGTATTCAGGAACATTTATTTTCAACCCTCCGAGATATCATTTACCTTAATGACTATTTCGAGCAGCCACTATTAACCGACAATCCCAATGGCGAAATTATCACTAACAGTGTTTTTCACGTGATGAGAAATGCCAAGGCTGTTACTCAACCAACCGATCCTAATATCGTGGTGTGCTGGGGCGGACACTCGATTAATGATATTGAATACCAATACACTCGTGACGTCGGTTACGCATTAGGATTAAGAAAGTTAAACATCTGTACTGGCTGTGGTCCAGGAGCGATGGAGGGCCCAATGAAGGGCGCAACCATCGGTCATGCCAAGCAGCGTGTTGAACAACGCCGCTACATCGGCCTGACCGAACCTTCAATTATTGCTGCTGAACCACCTAATCAATTAGTTAATGAACTGGTGATAATGCCAGATATCGAAAAGCGCCTTGAAGCCTTTGTTCGTATCGGTCATGGCATTGTGATATTTCCTGGCGGGGCAGGCACTGCTGAAGAGTTGCTCTATTTATTGGGGATTTTACTCGACCCTGCCAATGCCAAGCACCCCTTCCCTTTAGTACTTACAGGCCCCAAGCAAAGTAAAGCGTACTTTGATGTTATCAATGATTTCATTGGCAATACCTTAGGGATTCAAGCGCAAAACTTATATCAAATTATTATTGATGACCCGCAAGCTGTTGGACGAGCAATGAAACAGGGTATTAAGCAAGTCAGGGATTATCGTAAAAAATCAGAGGATTCTTATTTGTTTAATTGGTCCCTTGCGATAAATTTAGAGTTTCAAAAGCCCTTTGACCCGAGCCATGATAATATGTCAAAACTTGATTTAAGCTCGAATCAACAGCCTCAAGCACTTGCGGCCAACCTCCGCCGTGCTTTTTCGGGAATAGTCGCTGGTAACGTTAAATTTGAGAGTATACAAGCAATAGAACGCCACGGACCATACTCGTTAAATGGTGATCCGAAATTAATGAAGCACATGGATTTATTACTCCAGAGTTTTGTAAAACAACAACGAATGAAATTACCAGGCACCAAGTATATTCCGTGCTATAAAATAAATAATGAATAATGAATAATGAATAATCAATGAAAAAGCAACCTACTCCCCATTTAGTCATTGTCGATGCGCTAAATTTAATTCGACGTATTGACGGTGCTTTAAGGGGGTTCTCTGGCCATCAAACGCTAGATATTCAACAATTAATCGCCATGACAGAACAGGCACTTGGCCGAATAATTCGTGGCCACCAGCCAAGTCATATCATTGCTGTTTTCGATGGTGATGGCAATAATTGGCGCAAGAAGCTTTACCCTAAATATAAAGAAAACCGCAAACCAATGGCACCCGACTTAGCCGATCAATTACCCAATATTCAGCAAAAATGGCAACTACTTGGGGTCAAATCATTACTAACCCAACATGAAGAAGCCGACGACCTTATCGCGACCTTAAGCACAAAAATGCGAGCCAGCGCTGGTAAAGTCACCATCATCTCGACTGATCAAGGATTTAGCCAGCTGATACCGATTGGGGTTAATATTTGGGACCACTTTGCTAGCGAATGGCAAGGTGAAGAGAAAATTTATCAAAAATTTGGCATTAGTAGCAAACAACTACTTGATTATTGGTCAATAGTTGGCCAAAGTGGTAACAAGATCCCAGGGGTTAGTGGACTTGGACCAAAAGCAGCAACCGCCATCTTAAATCAATTTGGTAATTTAACCACCGCGTTTAGTGCGCCAAGCGATCCTGATAACAAACAGCTGGTAAAGCTACAGAACGCACAAGAGCAGGCGCGATTAAGTTATTCGTTGGTCAAGTTAAAAGCTGACATCGATTTAGGTATTACGCTGGGGCAGTTTAGATTTAAACAGCCACATTGAGCAAATGGCATTATTAAATGAGAAATAAATGAGTAACCAGGGTTCTTTACTTACCAGTTTGTTTGAGCATCGATTAGCGTTTTCAAAAGTGATAGATAATGCCGCTGCCTTCCCTTCAGCTCAAAGTGCTAACCAGTTAAAAGCCCAGCTGTTAATATTATCTCAATGGCTGTGGGCGCTATCAAACGACAACCTCAAGATAGTAACGAGTCAATCCCTGTACCAACCCACTAAGTATTCTCCGCTGGCTAATAAAAGCTTTGGTGCAGGTGTCTTAACGACTAATTTTTGTCGTCAACTGAGCTGGCATCCTCACTGTGCCCTTGGGTTAATAAGCTCGTCGTTAGCGATGGATATTGGGCTATCCTTAACTGAACCAACCCTAGCAATCGGCTGGTTTAATGTAAATAAACTGCCTGACAATCAACGTCGTCACTACCATAATCACCCCATGACAACGGCCAGCTATTTACATAAGTACCAAGTGATCAACAAGCACTTGCTAAAAGCGGTGATGCAACATCATGAATTAATCAATTATAGTGGCTTCCCCAATCAAATTGGTTATAACAATTTAAGCACAGCAAGCAAAATTTTAGCCTTGGTCGCCAAATGCATCGAACTGATAAGTTTCCACCCGAAACGGCCTTGCTACAGTATCAAACAAGCGCTGAGGTATTTAGCACAACACCAAGATCACTACTGCCCATTATTGACGCGCCACCTGGCTATTTTCATTAACCGACCTAGCCCAACTATGACGATTGAGCTGACTGATAAATCACTAGCAATCATCCATACTATTTGCGAAAAAACAGCCATCGCCACTTTGATAGCGCTGGAAAAAAATAACCAAGATAAGCTTACTATTGGTAAAAAAATCAGTGAGATTAAACTCAATAAAATCAGTCAAATTATTGCGATCAATTCAATTTATAGTGAAGTGAAGTTCTCAGTTTTATGGGGCTCAATCGAACTTCATGAGCAAGACGAGCCAGCAAGTTCAACCGCAAGATTGCAACCCAGTCGCAATTTGTCGACATTGCTCAAAGAACTCGATGCCAACATTCCAGATCCCCAGGCAATCTCGGTGTTAATTAACAAATTACCACAGCTAGGCCAGGCTCTAGTTCAGCAATTGGCGATAGATTATCCAACCAGTACGTTTAATGACAGCGAACACGCGATTCAAATGGTCGGTTTCGATCAATCAAAATCACTATTAGCTAGGCTGGGTTTGGCGAGCCAATTAAACCTGTTAGATTTTCCAGCTCGCCAGATCTTAGTCCAAAAAACCAAGATTATCATCGCAATTTGCAAGAAAATGACTCAGTTTACTAGCTGTATCATGCCTACTAAACATCGCTCCTCTTTATTGTGAGCGGTCCGTTCTTGAATTACCTGCTCGTTTGAACATTAATTTACATCAGGTTAATCCTAATCAGATATACAGCCTACTCGGATTAAAAAACTCAGAAAAACAAGCGCCATTGAGCTATAGCTTCGCTAAAAAATGGGACCACAGAGCACCGACATTAAAAGCGTTGAACGTATTAAACAAACAAAGCCAAGAGACGACTCTTTACCAAGAAGAAATCATCAATATTTTTAAGCTGTCCTTATTGTTAACTCACCATGTTAGTGAGGGGATTGACTTAAACGATCAGAGTATTGGTCCTCATCTCAATTCTTTAGCAAGAACCATGAAGCTTAATGCCAAAAATATTGATGATTTAGTCAACCACGCCTTAGCATCTGCCCCGTTTTGTGAGCTATCACAAGATTTATAAGATTAAGCGCTCGTTGTGTTAATTACGACCAATTACCTCAGTATTTTTTTGCTATACTTCGCCGAAGATAGCAATAAACAAGGTAAAAACATGACAAAT
>JABSRS010000115.1 GCA_013214885.1 Gammaproteobacteria bacterium | reverse complement strand
ATTACAAGTGATTGATGGCACGATGACCTTGGGTGATTTCGTCTTAATTAATGCCTTTACGATGCAAATCTTTATGCCGCTAAATTTTCTCGGTTTCGTTTATCGTGAAATCCGCGGCTCGCTAGCCAATATCGAACAAATGTTTTCGCTCTTAGCCAAGGAAACCAAAGTTAAAGATAGCGAAAATGCTTACCCTTTGGTGACCTCACAAGGTGAAATCAGCTTTGAAAATGTCAGTTTTCACTATCACAGCGAGCGTCAGATCCTCAACAACGTCTCTTTTAAGGTTAAAGCGGGGCAAAAAGTCGCGGTGGTAGGTGCTAGTGGTGGTGGTAAATCGACCTTAGTGAAATTACTGTTTCGATTTTATGATGCCACCGAGGGCAAAATTTTAATTGATGGTCATGACATCAAGCAGGTGACTCAGCAGTCTTTGCGTCAAGCCATCGGCATTGTGCCGCAAGATACCGTGCTATTTAATGACACTATTATTGAAAATATTCGTTACGGTTGTACCCAAGCTAGTATCGAACAAGTTAACCATGCGATCGACTTAGCTCATTTACGTGATTTTATCAATAGCCTACCCGATGGTGAAAATACCATGGTTGGCGAACGCGGCTTAAAGCTCTCTGGTGGCGAAAAGCAACGGGTGGCGATTGCCCGAACTATCTTAAAAAAACCAGCAATCTTAGTGTTCGATGAAGCAACGTCGTCGCTCGATAGCTATTCAGAACAACAAATTATCGGTGCAATAAATGAAGTCGCTCGGGGTAATACCAGTTTAGTGATCGCCCATCGACTATCTACCATTGTCGATGCCGATGTTATTTTAGTAATGAAACAAGGTCAGATTGTCGAGCAAGGTAGTCATCAACAATTATTACAACGTCAAGGTGAGTATGCCGCGTTATGGCAGCTCCAACAGAATAAAGAGTTTAGTTAACATGAGTATTGTAGCAATCCAAGATTTTTCCCAGCGTTTAAAAAGTAACAAAGTGTTCGAGTTATTTGTTATCTCGATCATTGTCCTATCAGCGTTATTAATCGGGGCCAAAACTTATGCCATTCCCGATTATGCGTTAGGGGTATTAAAGGTGATGGACTGGATGATCACCGCGATTTTCTTGTTTGAAATTGTGATCAGATTTATTGGTGATCCAGACAAAAAACGCTTTTTCACCCATGGCTGGAACATATTTGATACCGTGATCGTGGTAGTTAGTTTAATTCCAGTGGAAGATAGCCAACTGGCGTTAGTGGGTCGACTGATCCGAATCTTCCGGGTGATGCGAATGGTGTCATTTGTGCCTGAGCTACGATTATTATTAAACTCGTTACTGCGGGCGTTGCCACAGCTAGGTTATGTGGTGCTATTAATGTTTATTATTTTTTACATTTACGCTGCAGTGGGCAGCAGTTTCTTTGCCGCGATCAATCCCGATCTTTGGGGCGATATTGCCATATCAATGTTAACTCTGTTTCGGGTCATGACCTTTGAAGATTGGACCGATGTGATGTATGAGGTGATGGAAGTATATTCAATTGGTTGGATTTACTTCCTGTCCTTCATTTTCTTAACCACCTTTGCATTTTTGAACATGGTGATCGGGATTGTGGTTAATGTGCTTGAAGATGAACACGCCAAAGAACAAGCGATTCAAGATAAAATTGATGGCAAACCGACCATCGAAGATTTGGCCGATCAAATAGCCGAATTAAAGCAATTAATTATTAATCAAAAATAATAACGCAGCTCAAGGGCAACAAAGTCATCTCGGCGTAATAAATAAAGAGGTGACTGTTGTTGACTGCTATCAAAAAGCCAAGCCTCTAACGACACCTTAATATTATCACCAAAGCGAGTGCTGGCCTCAACCACTGCGCTGTGGCTATTGTTCTGGTGATCAATATTAATTCCCGCCAAAATTTCAGATGAACCAAAATCATTAAAGGCCCAACGCGTGGCAATAAAAGCCGAATGTGCAAACAGGCTATTGGGTTGCTGATCATAGTTGTATTCAAACAATAACCCCAAGTCAATCGCGCTATCATTGAAGCCAACGATAGAATACTCAAAGCCGCCTGTCGCAGCGATGTAGTTGTCACTAGCAAGCACCCCGCGCATCGTTAAAGCATCAGAAATAGAGTCTTGATGGCGATAAATCGCTTCTAATTTCCATAAAAAATCGTCAATGGTTCCCTGAACATCCAAGCTGATTTGACTTATTTGGCGGTGCAAAGGGATAACCGATGTTACCTGTTGACCGGTAAATTTCGGTAAAAACTCTGCCTCGCGCGCAGTGCCTTTAAATGCCGAAATACCAATGTCCCAGTCATCAAAATTGTAGTTTACCCGCAGAGCAAAATCATGATGTTTTTGACCGTCAGACGACTGATACAGCGGCTGCTGATTGACTAAAAGAGGTAATCTTAATCGACCTTGCGCGCCTGCATACACCGGCTCTTTAAAATAAGGCAGTACGAAAAAATCGACACTGCCCCAATCGGTGATCCAGCTAAGTTGGGCCATTGGCTGCCCCAATTTGCTTTCGCCGTCGAGTGATTCAATTAAATCAGTTTGATTAATAATATCCACTAGGTGGCGCGATTCAGTGACGCCCCAAAAGATTATCTTAGTGCCAATTGATAACTCGGTCGTGTCATCAATATGGAGCCAATACGCCTCATTTAAATCGTGATGACTACGATTGTCATCGCTAAAATCCTTACGGCCAAATGGCGTAATCGTTAAACTGTCATTACCATCGGGGGATTGCCAAAATAATTCAACTTGGCCAAAAATACTCGATTGATTGGATTCTTGGGCAAGATAAAGCGGGGTTTGATTAAAGTAACGATGCTGGGCACCGACATGGCCACTGACTTGAATCTCAGCGACAGCACTGCCGTTAAGCAGTACTCCAATCAGCAAGACGCCAATAGTTAATGCCAGTAGTTTATTCATTAGCGAGCTCGTTTGAGGGAGTTTTTGTTAAAATCCTTGGCACTTAAGCCAGTATCAAATTCAAAATTAGACAAAATAAGCTCGGTCGATTTTCCCGTTAAATGATTGGTCATTAGGGTTTTGTGTGAGCGCCAAAACTTATCTTGGTAAAGTTTGAAATCACTGGCGACCAGAGTTTTCAAATGGGCTTTCTTACGATCATAAAATTCGACTTTGTGCACTCGATAACTGTGATGATCGAGCCAAGTGATCACTTTACTGTAGCCAGAATATTTGTTGGTGGGAGTGCTTTGTAGCACATAGCAGGTTAGATCGGCGCAAGGCTCGTCACGCAAGTATTCAAACTTATATTTCTCGATCTCAAATGAGCTCAGATCTTCATACGCAAACTCGCTGCCCATAAAAGGGCCAGACTTGTTACGTGAGGAGATCTTTTTAACTCGCTTTAATGCGGGCAGATAAAGCCACTGCTGATCGTTTTTGTTGTTATGGGAGAAACTTAAAAAGGCAGTCCCTTTAATATCTTTGGGGCTGTCAAAAATGGTCAAAGACTTGTCACCATCGCTGGCGACTTCCAGTGCTTTGTTGCGTAGTACTCGACGAGATTCATCGCCCTGTTTGTTGCGCAGAATCATCAGTGAATCAGACTGTGAACTAACCCAGCCAACATCAGCCGTTTTACGCGCTTCGGCAATTGCTAATCCACGCTCTTGTGGGGTTTCAGCGAAGGCCGCAGGCGCGATAATTAACGCCAACAACAGCGAATTTAATTTAGTGTTCATTAACTTGCTCCAAAGGTTTACTTGAATCGGCTGGCTTATTGTCAAAAATTAACAATAGTGCCGGCAATAACAGAAAATCAACTATCAAGGCGATAACAATAATGATGGCGGTTAATAGCCCCATGTCGGCGTTCATTTTAAAACTCGACATCGTCAACACCATAAAACCAATCACCAAGACAATGGTCGTGACCAATAATGCCCGACCGACATGAGTGAACGATGAATGAATTGCATCTTTTGTCGACAAGCCGTCCTGTTTAGCCAATTGGTATTTGCTGAGAAAGTGAACTGTATCATCAACCACAATCCCCAGGGTAATACTGGTCACCACGGATAACGCGAGATTAATCTGACCATCAATCATCCCCCAAATGCCAAATCCAATCGCCGCAGGGGCAATGTTGGGCACCAGACTAATGATCCCTAATCGTACTGATTTTAGTGATATACCAACCAAAATGGAGATTAAGATCAGCGCGATTGCACTTCCCGTTAGCATACTGGCCATGTTGCGATCGCCAATGTGAGCAAACACTAGATTAGAACTGGCAATATCAACTTTTAAGTGTGGCGCGTGTTGGTCAAACCATTGCTGGCTGCGTTGCTCAAGCGAAATCATTTCAGTACTACCAAGATTGGTAAAACTGGCCATCACCCGAGTGGCACTTTTATCGACATTTAATAGATTATTTAAATCGAGACCATAAGGCAGACTCATTTCGTACATTAATAAGTATTGCGCTGAAAGTTCTCGCGACTCAGGCAGCTTATAATAATTGGGATCATCGCCGTGCATATTTTTATTGAGGCGCTTAATGGTGGTGGTAATCGCACTGACATGATCCGTTTCAGGCTGGCTTAATAGCCACAATTTGAATTTTTCAATCAGTTGCAAAAAGGCGGGTTCATTAATGCCATTTTCTTCGCCGCTATCGATTGCATAATCAATTTGTGACATCCCTGCTAGGTGCTCCGACATATAATCACTGGCCTGACGGAATTCAGTTTTAGGTGAAAAATACTCGACCGGAATATCGTTAATCACATTAGTCAGCAACTGTGAGCTAATGCCAATAATTAGTAAACTAACCACCACAGTGAGCATCTTGTAGCGGCTAATAACCCAACTTGCGAATTGTGAAAAGCCAAACTTACTATCTTTATTGATGGTAACTTCTAACGGCACAATGGCTAAAATGGCTGGTAATAAGGTGA
The DNA here is from genome assembly GCA_013214885.1 of Gammaproteobacteria bacterium. Taxonomy (GTDB): domain Bacteria; phylum Pseudomonadota; class Gammaproteobacteria; order Enterobacterales; family Psychrobiaceae; genus Psychrobium. Next base: position 4,360 of record JABSRS010000115.1, on the reverse strand, counting down.
CCGATAATGCAAACGCAATCATCACACCAATCGCGACCAGGTTGCCTAAATCGTTCATTGCGGGTGAATAAGAAAAGTTCAAGGTTAGAAAACCAATACTAGTGGTGACACTAGTGAGTAAAATTGGCCAAAAATTTACTTGATAGCTTTTCTTAATGCTGGCAATTTTATCAAGGCCCTGGTGCATAAAGAAAAACACCCCTGAGATCAGGTGAACACAGTCAGCCACCGCCAGGGTCATGACAATAGTCGGGACATTAACCGTGGTGGTGGTTAGCTCTAATCCAATCCAGCCTGCGATGCCCATGGTTGAGGCAATGCTGGTGGCAATAATGATTAAGGTCGCTATGGTCGCAGTTATTGAACGCAACAATAAGCCCAGCACAATGATAATCGCGGCAAACATCGCAGGGATTAACGTCATCGCATCGTTCTTTGCCTCGCCAGCAAAGGCCCGGTTCATCGACACGATACCTGAAGCGTATATATCTATCTCTGGATAAAGCTTGCGGTACTTTTCAATTAATATGTCGACATATTCACCTGTTTCAGGCAGTTCTTTTATAAAATCTTTACCAGGAAGCTGCACCGTGACATTAACAATCGTTGAGTCGCCATTGGCGGCAATCAACTTATGGAGCAGCATTGGATCATTGAGCGTAACGGCTTTAATCTTGGCAATTTTAGCTGGAGTAAGGTCTTCTATCTCGAGTAACAGATCTTCAACCAGTAAATCATCGTCAACGGATTCGGTATGTTGATAATTGGTGATTGAGTCGATTCGCAGTGAGTGGGGGATTTGCCAAGCATCGTCAGTTAAACGCCAAACTAGCTCAAGGGTCTCTTGATTAAAAACACTACCACTTTTTGGGGCGAGAATTAGTGCGACATTGTCACTCTTATTATAGGTCGCCTCCATTTTATCAAACGCGATAAGTTTAGGATCGTCATCGCCAAAAAATACCCGATAGTTACCATTAAATTGTAATTTCGAGGTGCCAACACTGGCAATTATCACGATAAGCATCAAAAAAATGGCCCAAAGCCATTTAAATTTAGTCAGTTGTTGAGCTATTTGCGAAAGCATTGAGTTACTCCTTAGTAATAAGTACAAGATTCGCTTGTCTAAAACAAAATAGCAAGAATTGATTGAATTATAGTTTAGAACCGCTAAAAGAATAATTTTCGTAATAAAACTAACATTTAGTGCCATAATTAGCTTGTTTTAGCTCTGTTAGTACTGTATTTTTGTAATTAAACTACATAACGTAGGTTTAACAGTGATTGGAAATGTGAAATTATGTCGATTAAAGTAGCAATAAATGGTTATGGCCGGATTGGACGCAACATCTTACGAGCATTTTATGAAACGAACCAATATTCCAACATCGAGATCGTGGCGATTAACGATTTAGGTGACACCGCTGCTAGTGTTCATTTAACCCAATATGACTCAGTACACGGTAAATTTAATGCCGATGTTTCGTATGCCGACGGTCACATGAACGTCAATGGCGATAGCATTGCGATGTTTAGTGAGCGCAACCCAGCTGATTTGCCTTGGGCCAAGCTAGGCGTTGACGTCGTTTTTGAATGTACGGGTATTTTCACATCGAAAGAAGCCGTTGCCCCACATTTACAAGCAGGTGCTAAAAAAGTCATTATTTCAGCACCAGCTAAAAATGTTGATGCTACCGTTGTTTACGGTGTAAATAATGAAATTTTGACAAGTGAGATGTCAGTTATCTCAAATGCGTCTTGTACCACCAACTGTTTAGCACCATTTGCCAAAGTATTAAATGATGAGATCGGCATCGAATCAGGTTTAATGACCACGATTCATGCTTACACTAATGATCAGGTGTTATCAGATGTTTGTCATAGTGACTTACGTCGCGCCCGTTCGGCAACGCTGTCAATGATCCCAACCAACACTGGTGCAGCTGCCGCAGTTGGCCTAGTTGTTCCTGAGTTACAGGGTAAGTTTGATGGTTTAGCAGTTCGAGTGCCAACAGCCAACGTGTCACTGGTTGATTTGTCATTTATCGCCCAGCGCGAGACTAGCATTGAAGAAATTAATCAGATAATTACCAAAGCGGCTGCCACTGACAAGCTCAAACGAGTACTGGGGGTTAATACGCTGCCGTTAGTCTCAATCGACTTTAATCATAACCCGTTATCATCAATTTTTGACGCGACTCAAACTCGTGTCTCAGGGCGTTTAATTAAAGTGATGGCTTGGTATGACAATGAATGGGGCTTTAGTAACCGGATGCTCGATAACGCTGTTGCATTAATGAGCGCACCTTCTTGTGAAAAAATTACCGAAAAAAGTGCAGTTAAGGTTACCGAAGCTGTTACTTAAGAGTCTATTACTTAAGAATATTTTGCAGTAGGGGAATAACCAGAAATAGGTTAAAGTTAGGGGTCGCTTCAACCGTTATGATGGATGAAAATATGCCCCCTAATTATGATCGGATCTTAACTGTGGTTAAACTTATTCCAGCAGGGAAAGTTGCAAGTTATGGTCAAATTGCTGATTTAGCAGGGTTACCACGTAGGGCTAGGTTGGTAAGTAAAGCATTAAAATCAACTCTCGAACCAGATATCCCATGGCACCGAGTGTTAAACAGTCAAGGTAAGGTATCTATCCCTGATAGCGATCCTGGGCATCGGCTGCAAATCAGTCTACTTCGTAGTGATGGGGTGGTGGTTAGTGGCGCGAAAGTTGATTTAAATAAATATAATTGGCAACCAAGCTTAAACACGTTATTGCATGAGCTAAGCTTCTAACTCAAAAGAATCAATATGAAAAATATTAAGCGTACTGACATTATTATTTTTGGCGCGATGGGTGATTTGGCTCGTCGTAAATTATTTCCATCATTATACCAACTTGAATTAGCAGGTTTTTTAGCTAGCGATAGCCGAATTATTGGTGTGGCTCGCAATGAATTTACCACCGAGCAATACCAGCAACAAGCCGAGCAATCGCTTAATGAATTTATTAACGCTCAACTCGACAGTGACGTTGTTAGCCGCTTGTTGGCTAAAATTGATTATGTCGCGCTCGATTTAACCGATCTTGAATGCTTTGCTCAGCTCAAACAAAAAATTGGTGATCAAAACAACTCAGTCGTTAACTACTTTGCGGTACCTGCCGGAATCTACGGCAACATTTGTCAGGGACTCGCTAGTGTTGAGCTTAATCATCCCCAGTCGCGCGTCGTACTTGAAAAGCCAATTGGCTCTGACTTGGACACCTCAAATCAAATCAATGATGAGGTTGCTCAGTATTTTACCGAAGCTCAAACCTACCGTATCGATCACTACCTTGGTAAAGAAACCGTACTTAACCTACTCGATTTACGCTTTGCTAACTCGTTATTTGCTTCGCAGTGGGATAACCGCAGCATCGACCATGTCCAAATTACCGTTGCTGAAGCCGTTGGGATTGAAGGACGTTGGGGTTACTTTGATCAAGCGGGTCAAATGCGCGACATGCTCCAAAATCATCTAATCCAAATTTTGACTCTGGTTGCAATGGATCCACCACTGAGTCTCGATGCCGACAATATTCGCGACGAAAAAGTTAAGGTCTTAAAAGCCCTTAAACCAATTAATATTGATAATATTTTTGAAACTACCGTGCGCGGTCAGTATGCCAAAGGCTTTATCGATGGCGCTGCCGTACCAGGTTATCTTGAAGAAGAAGGTGCTAATACCACCAGTAGCACCGAGTCATTTGTGGCGCTGAAAGTGGAAATCGATAACTGGCGTTGGGCTGGCGTGCCGTTTTACCTGCGTACAGGTAAACGGATGTCATCGAAAGTGTCTGAAATTGTGGTTTATTTTAAAAACCCATCGCACAACTTATTTAAAGAGCATTATCGCGAGTTGCCACCGAATAAATTAACTATTCGTCTGCAACCAGAAGAGGGTGTTGAAATTCAGATGCTTAACAAAGTACCTGGACTAGAACAAACGCAGCGCCTACAAACGACCAAGCTCGATTTAAGTTTTAACACTGCCTTTAAAGACCAACGCATTGCCGATGCTTACGAGCGTTTATTGCTCGAAGTGATTAACGGTAACCAAGCATTGTTTGTCCGTCGTGACGAAGTCGAAGCGTCGTGGTCATGGTGTGACAGCATTTTATCGGCTTGGGAAACTACTGGCCAAACATTACGCAGCTACCCAGCTGGTAGCTCTGGCCCCGTGGCATCGGTGGCATTAATTGCCCGCGATGGCCGCTCTTGGGACGAATAAAAACTATGAACATTACACAATTTAGCACCACCGAATCAATGACCAATCAGCTAGCCAACAACATTGTTAGCGACTTAACCCAAGCGATAGT
>JABSRS010000114.1 GCA_013214885.1 Gammaproteobacteria bacterium | reverse complement strand
AAAATACATGCTTTGTACCCACCCTGGTCATCACCGTTAGCTAAGCTGATTCTTGCTGCGCTGCTATTATTTTGTGGCGGTTTATATTTTTATCGCCATCAGCAACAGCAAACAAGCTTGGTGCTGGCTCATAACAAAAGCCAGGCCAGCAAAGCGCAAATGCAGTTAGCATTACAAAGCAGTAATAGTGGGATCTGGGATTATTATATCGCGGATGACTTGTTATACGAAGATCGAGTGATGAGTGAACTTGGTTATCAAAAATTTGAACTGCCAATTAGTAGTAAGCTCCATATTAGTTTGATTCATCCAGATGATCACAAAGCGTTAAAATCGCAATGGCGGGATTTTTTTGGTGGAAAAACTGATGATATTGATGTTTCTTATCGGATGCGCTCAAAAACGGGGCAATGGCATTGGTATCGAGATGTTGGTCGCGTGATCAGTCGAGATCAGTTTGATCAACCGACCAGAGTATCGGGTACTTATACTAATATTACCGCAATCAAAGCTAATGAGATGCGGGCCCAATTATTTGGTGAGGCCTTTAGTCAAATTAATGATTGGGTGCTGATACTGGACGCTAATCGTGAGCCTGTCACTGCGAATGCGGCTTTTTTACGAGCATTTTCGTTTGGGGCGTCTAAAAACATTCCACAATTCGACGATTTCGTTAATGCGCTGGGCAAGAAAAAATACCAAGAATTTAAAGAAATTATTGATAATATCCCCCCCGGTGAAAGTTGGCATGGTGAGGAGGTCATTGTTAGTGCTGAAAAAGAGCATCATCCAGTACTGGTCAGTATCAATGCTATCGCTAATCACAGTGAAACAATTAGTAACTATGTGATTGTAGTTTCCGATATTACCAATCAAAAAGATGCTGAAGAAAAACTCCGTCATCTTGCTCATTATGACTTTTTGACCAACTTACCCAACCGCAAGCTTATTTTAGAGCGTATCGAGTACGCTATTGCCAAGTTTGCAGATAACCACAAAAAATTTGCACTATTTTTTATTGATTTAGATAAATTCAAACAAATCAATGATTCGCTAGGTCACAGTGTTGGCGATGATCTATTACGCCACGTTGCAGATACTATCGTCAGTAATATAAAAGTTAGTGATCTGGTGGCTCGTCAAAGTGGTGATGAATTTATGATCTTAATCGAGGGATTCGAAACAATTGATGATCTGAGCCATCTAGCTCAGCGGTTAAATAAATGCCTCGCTCAACCGATTAATCTGCAAGGATCCTTGGTTAATATTACCTCGAGTATTGGTATTGCAATCTATCCCGATGACGCTGCTAGCTCCGCTGATTTAATTCGTACCGCCGATTTGGCGATGATCCATGCGAAAGACGCGGGGCGTAGTCAGTTTCAGTTCTTTACCCAAGATATGAATGAGAAAGTTCAACAGCGGCTATTGTTAGAGAGGGAGTTGCGACAGGCATTTATCGATAATGCGCTAGTTAATTTCTATCAACCGATAGTACACAGTGGCTTACAAAAAATAATAGGCTTTGAACTACTGCTGCGTTGGCCGCAAGTGGATGGGATGATCCCGCCAGAAGTTTTCATTCCTATTGCTGAAGATATCGGGTTAATTAGTAAAATCACCGAGGTTGCGGTTGATCAGGCATTGGCAGATTACGCCAAGTTACAGCGTCAAGGAGCAGATATTTATATCTCAGTAAATTTATCGCCAATCCATATTTTACAACAGGGTCTGTGTCAAACGTTAACCAATTTATTGGTTAAACATCAACTGCCACCAGAGGTGTTGCGCCTTGAAATTACGGAAGGAATTCTGTTCACCGATCAGGTAAAAGCCCTGGCGCGGTTGAAGGAATTAAAGGCGCACGGTTTTAAGTTATTACTCGATGATTTCGGTACTGGCTATTCTTCGTTAACTTACCTGAGTCAATTTCCAATTGATGTCTTGAAAATTGACCAAAGTTTTGTTCGTAACATCGATACTAACCCAATGACTAAGCCGATTATTAAATCGATAGTGTCATTGGCTGATAATCTTGGGTTGAGCTGTATCGCCGAAGGGGTCGAAACTTATGAGCAGCTTAGCTACATTCGTAGCTTAGGCTGCGAAAACATTCAAGGTTATTTTTATGCCAAACCCGCATCAGTTAACGAGATTGCTAATTTGACCTTGGATGATCAGTTCGGCGGAGAGTTTAATCCAATTCCATAGTTGCTGATGCTTGCTCAAGCAGTAAAAAAGTAGCTTGGGCATCGACAGGCTTGCCGTGATAGTAACCTTGGGTTTTTGTGACGCCAATTTGTTTTAGGATCAGGTATTGCTGGTGACTCTCTACGCCTTCTGCAGTGATGGTGATCCCGAGACGGTTGGCCAACAGAACGATACTCTCGACAATCGCGTGATCTTTGTTGCTGTCGAGTATTCGACTGACAAAGCTGCGATCAATCTTAATGTTATGGATTGGAAAGCGATGGAGATAACTCAATGACGAGTAACCTGTTCCGAAATCATCGAGATGAATATTAACGCCCAGCTGTTGTAACTGCTCAAGAATTGACAGCGTAGTTTCTGGATCATTTATTAGCACGCTTTCGGTAAGTTCAAGATTAAGGCAATGAGCTGGTAGTTGATACTCTGTTAATAAGTTATTGATCCGTTCAATGACTTTATAACTTGAAAGCATTTCACTGGAGCAATTACAGCTGATAGTGAGTTCGTCCAGGCCAAACTGTTTGCGCCAGCGTACCACCTGAGCTATCGCTAAATCGAGCATATAATAGTCGATTTCAGCGATGCGATGGATTTCCTCAACGATACTTAAAAACTGCAGCGGACTCAATAATCCTCGTTCAGGATGCTGCCAACGTACGAGCGATTCAAATCCACATATCTGTCCCGTGTCGATGCAAATAATAGGTTGATAGAAAGGTACAAACTGTTGCTGTTCAAAAGCTCTGCTTAATTCGTTACGTAGTCTAAGTTGATGTTTGGCTTGCATGTGCATACTAGCATCAAATATTGCATAGCGACCGCGCCCCTGATGTTTGGCGTGATACATTGCACTGTCGGCATCACGCAGATAATCTTGAGCTTTAGCTAGCTTGTCACTGGCAATCACAATACCGATGCTCGTGGTGGTGTTAATGACTTCATTAGCTATTATAAAAGGCAAGTTTAGTGCTTTATTGATCCGTTTCGCTAGTTCAATTGCTTGGTCTTGACCTGATATGTCATTGAGTAAGATGCAAAATTCATCGCCGCCAAATCGTGCCAGCGTATCGGACCCTCGAGTTTCCTGTTGCAGTCGTTGGGCAATCGCCACTAACAAATTATCGCCTTCGAGATGACCAAGACTATCATTGACTAGCTTAAAGCCATCTAAATCGAGAAATAACACCGCAAATTTGTGGTCATGATTGCGCTGGTAGCGATGAATGGCTTGATCTAAAAACTTAAGCAGCAAAGTGCGGTTGGCCAGACTGGTTAGGGGATCATGAAAGGCCAGTCGGTTTAGTTTCTTTTCTGCCTGTTTACGTTTGGTAATATCCATGCATTGAATAAATATGTAATCGGGTTTCTGGTGCTGATCATGCTGGACAAAAACACTGATATCGCACCACAGTAAGGTCTGATCTTTGCATTGCAGGATCCGCTCTGCTTGATAACTAGTGGATGTCCCAGCAGCAATAGCCGCTAGCTTACTGCTACTTAAATGACGCTCATTGGGATGAACTAATTGTTCGAACATTAATTGATGGAGCTCGGCTGAGCTATAACCAAATGTTTTGCACATATTTGAGTTAGCTTGGATAATTTTGCCATCCATTGAGACAATAGCCACTACTTTCAAGTTGATGTAACTTGTCTTGCAGGCTATTGGCTGATTGGGCGAGCTCGAAGTCTCGTTTAGCCAAGCGCTGACTCATCTTGTTAAAGGAGCGGGCTAAACGGCCAAGTTCATCGGGGCGTTGACCGTCAAGCTCCTGTGCTTTGTAACCACGAGTTACTGCCATCGTTGCCCGGGTTAATTGCAATAGGGGCCAGGTGATTTTTCTCTTCATCACAGCGCATAATACGAGTAATTCGATAATCAGAGCGAGTAAGCCAAACAAAAATACTATCGCTGCGGTACTTGAAGCAAGGTCAGCAATATGGGCTTTTGGAATAACCCGAATATAAAACCACTCAGGCCCAGATATTCGGGTAACAATTAAATAAGCATCTAATTGATCGAGTTCTAGTAATTGTTGCTCAGATTGGCGGCCGATTACTGTTTGATATATAGCTTTTAATGAGCTGTCACCATCTTGGCTAATATAAAAATTACCTTCACTGGCTTTTAGTTGTTCAACATAATGAGGGTGGACAATGAGTCGGCCATCATCGCGAAATATGATGTTATAGCTGCCCTGATATTTGTCAGAGACTGTTCTTTGGAACAACTGATCTATCGAAATATCATTGCCAATAGTTGCGATGTGCTGCTGCTGACTATAAATGGGCGTTTCAACTGATACCATCCACATATCAGCCTGTTGATCGCGATAGATCCCAGTCCAAACAGTTTGCTGTGACGGATTGTTTTCTTGGGTTGATATAGCAAAATATTCTTGCTGGCGCATGTCAAAATCGCTAGATATTCGGTCAGAAAAATCTGGGATTTCTGGCCAATAAACCGCGGCAAAATTTTCAGGTCCGATGGCATAGGTATTGGTAAAACGGTTACGCCAACTTTTGCCATATTGTGCAACTAGGCGGCTAAACAGCACGGCCTTATGCTTGATATCGTCGGTTAACTCGACATCGGCGGCAATCCACATCCCTGACGTATGATTGGCATCAAAATTATCACCAGCAACCCGAATCGCACCATCTGGTTGGCGCTCGAAATCGTGCTCGAATTGAGTCAAGAGGGTTTGATTAACCCCTGCTTGGTAAGAATTAAGGATATCTTGCTTTAACAGCTGATGATTATCGTGCGCCAGCCTAAATATCTGACTCTCTCTTAGTCCTCGCTCCTGAGCAAAACTTTGTAACTCGGCCAGCTTAGCCGTGGCTATCTGAGAGTAAATATGGAAATAACTTAAAGAGGTGAGTAGAGTAATCACCAGCGCTATTCGAACGCCTACGGTGATTAACGTATTGGTTACAATTGATTTATTAAAAAAACGTCGGATCTTTTTCATTTATCCCCCACTAATAAACAGTGGCAATAGTTACTGCATTATGATTAATTTAATGTGTCGCTCTTAATGGCAACAGCGCTAAAATGTTAACATAATGTTTCAAAAAATACAGTTCAATATCTATGGGGTTAAAAACACAATTAGCAATTGGTATATTATTAGTCTGTTTCCACGCTAATTAGTTGATCACTCATACAATGTAATTGCTATAGCTCGCATTATTTAGAAAAAGCAGCTTTTTATTCTTTCCATCTTTTGGCTCTAGAGGTATTATGCCGCCCATAAATTGGTCATCTGCTTAAGCTAGTTGATCGCCGTACCATTGATTGAGATTTTTTAAATGACTGATACCAATAAAGTCGCTAGCGCTGCGATGTTAAAACAGGCCCACACTCACATGCCAATGGGTGTTGCCGATAGCTATCGTTACTGGGGTGAAGACAACACTGTATTTTTGAAAAGCATGAAAGGCTGCACCATCACCGATTGTGATGATCAAACTTTTGTCGATTTTCGTCTCGCGTATGGTCCAATTATTTTAGGTTACCGTGATTCGCGTGTTGACCAGGCCGTCATTGATGCAATCACTAATGTTGGTACTATTTCGGGTTTCTCAACCGGTCTTGATTCAGAAGTGGTTAGCCTAGTTAAAAAGCTATGTCCTAACATTGAAAAAATGCGTTTCGCTAACTCAGGCACTGAAGCGGTTATTGGTGCTGTGCGCGTTGCGCGTGGCTTTACCAAGCGCAACAAGATTGTGGTTGTCGAAGGTGGTTTCCACGGTCTTTATGATGAAATGATGTGGAAATCAGATGTTGATAATTGGGACGTTGCGACTCAAGCCGCGCCAACTATTATTCCATTTGGTGCTGGTATTCCAGAAAGTACTCGTGAACATCAAGTGAGTGTGCCGCTAAACGACATTACTGCACTTAACGCGGTGTTTGCTGAGCACGGCGATGACATTGCCGCGATTTTAATTGAGCCAATCATGGGTAACTGTGGTTCTATTGCATCGACGCAAGAGTATATGCAAACTCTGCGTGATATCTGTGATAGCAACGGTTCGTTGTTAATTATGGATGAAGTAAAGACTGGTTTCCGCGTTGCTAAAGGCGGCGTACAAGAACTTTACGGTATTCATGCTGACTTAACCACATACGCAAAAGCAATCGGCAATGGTTACCCTGTTGCTGCCTTTGGTGGTCGCGCCGATGTCATGGACATGATTAACTTTGGCGAAGGCGGCGTAACTCACGGTGGTACATATACCGCGAATATGATTGCACTCAGCGCGGCTAAAGCAACGTTGACTGTGTTAAGTGAAACTGATGCTCTTGAAACCATTAACAAGGTTGGTGCTCAAATTCAGCAGTTATTATCTCGGGTCTTTACCAAATTTGGTATTGAACATCGTTTTGCTGGTCCTGACTCAATGTTTGGCATTCACTTTGGCAACGAAGTGCCACAAAACTACCGTGATTGGAAAAAAACCAACAGCGATCTTTACGTTGAATTTGCCCATAACTTGATTAAAAACGGCGTAATGCTTGAACCTGATTCTCGCGAACCTTGGTTTATTTGTGAAGCGCATAAGAATGTTGATTTAGCATGGTTAGAACAAATAGCCGAGCAATCTATGGCCGAGGCTGTTAAAAAATCATAATCTTGGTATAATCAATAGTTATATTTTTCGAAGGGACAATGCTGTGCGTTGTCCTTTTGATATTTGGCACCGTTAATGTGCCCACTGGAATGTAACTACATGAATAACAGCAGTAAAAGCGATTTTGATTATATTATAGTTGGTGCCGGCTCAGCGGGTTGTGTACTAGCAAACCGGTTAAGTGAAGATTCGAACAATCGAGTATTGATCCTTGAAACCGGCGGCACAGATCGCAGTATCTTTATCCAAATGCCCACCGCGCTCTCTATTCCGATGAATACCAAGAAATATGCTTGGCAGTTCGAAACCCAGCCAGAACCCCATTTAAATAACCGTAAAATGCATTGTCCTCGCGGCAAGGTACTCGGTGGTTCATCTTCTATCAATGGCATGGTTTACGTGCGTGGTCACGCCAAAGACTTTGATGAATGGCAAGAGAACGGCGCCGAAAATTGGGATTACGCCCATTGTTTACCTTATTTCAAAAAAGCTGAAACCTGGGCTTTCGCTGGTGATGACTATCGTGGCAAAGAAGGACCTCTTGGGGTTAACAACGGTAACCAAATGGCCAATCCGTTGTATAAGGCCTTTGTTGATGCTGGTGTCGAAGCAGGTTATTTAGCAACCGACGATTATAATGGCGCTCAGCAAGAAGGCTTTGGGCCAATGCACATGACCGTTAAAAACGGCGTGCGGGCATCGACGTCTAACGCTTATTTACGCCCTGCGATGTCACGCAAAAATTTAACCGTGATTACCCACGCTTTAGTGCATAAGGTGTTACTCGATGGTAAGCAAGCCACGGGCGTTCGTTACGAGCGTAAGGGTAAAATTGTTGAGGTGACGGCAAGCAAAGACGTTATTTTGTCAGCCGGTCCAATCGGTTCTCCGCATATATTACAACTTTCGGGCATTGGTCCAAAAGACGTATTAGCCGATGCTGGCATTGAGCTTAAACACGAGTTAGCTGGGGTTGGTCAAAACCTCCAAGATCATCTCGAGTTCTATTTTCAATATAAATGTAAGCAACCAATTACCCTTAATGGCAAGCTCGATTATTGGAGTAAATTGCTAATTGGGGTGCGCTGGATCCTAAAGAAAGACGGACTAGGTGCGACCAATCATTTTGAGTCGTGTGGATTCATTCGCTCAAAACCTGGTGTTGGTTGGCCTGATTTACAATATCATTTCTTGCCAGCAGCGATGCGTTACGATGGTAAAGAAGCCTTTGCTGGTCATGGTTTTCAAGTGCATATCGGTCATAACAAACCAAAGAGTCGCGGCGCGGTTAAAGCGATTTCAAATGATCCAAAAGTGTTCCCGTCGATTAAATTCAATTACCTTGAACATGCTGATGACCGAGAAGGTTTCCGCGCCTGTGTTAGACTAACCCGCGAAATTATTGGTCAAAGTGCGTTCGATCAGTACCGTGGCGATGAAATTCAGCCTGGGGTTGCCATTCAAACTGACGAAGAAATCGATACTTTTGTCCGTGAATTTGCCGAAAGTGCTTATCATCCTTCTTGTTCTTGTAAAATGGGCAGCGATGAAATGGCCGTGGTTGATAGTGACACTAAGGTTCATGGTATTAAGGGATTAAGAGTGGTCGATTCGTCGATCTTCCCGACCATTCCAAACGGCAATTTAAATGCACCAACCATTATGGTGGCAGAACGCGCCGCCGATATTATTTTGAACAACCAATTACTGGCACCCGCAAATGTGCAAGTGATTTTAGCACCACAGCTCGACCAACAGCGGAGCCGTAAGCCTAAGCGCCGCACCGATTAATTAACGCCAATATTGGCACGGGAAATATATGACTGCCTGGTTATCAGCCGGACTACTTTTTACTTTTTTAATGATTGCTTTTGTATTATATCGATGGGGGAACGTTCGCTGTGTCGGGGTGACACCGGTTCGAACCTTTACCTTCATCGCAATACTGTTTACCTCTGGATTGGACGTGGGACTGATTATGTTTCCACTGACTGAATTCGCTGGTTATGCTGATTTAGCAACGAGCCCTGAATACAGTTTTACCAATCCGCTGGCGATTGAATTTGGCTTCTGGGCCTTTTTAATCTGGGGATTTTACTTCCTGACCTGTTTCTATTTCTGTGTGATTGAGCCACGAGTGGGCTTTTTCGAATTACCATTAATCAAATTAATAAATAATGTGGTAATTATTGGAACCTGTGCTTTTACAGCCTACTTATTACTAACCAATTTGCCGTGGTATTTGCCGCAATTAGGCGACGGTGAAACCGTGGTTAGTAGCTTTTATCTGATAGTCTTTGCGGTAATTGGTGCTGCGGTTTATTCCAGTACTAATATTCGTTACGTTCGATTACTAAGCTTGGTAACGACCTGGTTATTTATCGGACTTATTGCCTTAATGTGGGCAGGTGCTTTCCTTGGCGAGCATGGCACAGTTAGTGATTTTGCAGCAACGATGGCATTAATTGGTGGTTACTTCGGTAACATTCATCAGTTTGTCTTACCACTTAATGATTATCATGAATTCTACC
>JABSRS010000113.1 GCA_013214885.1 Gammaproteobacteria bacterium | reverse complement strand
AAAGTTAATTGGGCACTTCCCCCGCCGAAAACCTGAGGAAACAGCTTTTGAAAATCGTGATTTACGGCATCAAATGTTAGTTTAAATTTTTCACGAGATTGACGATCAATCTTCTTAATCGCCAATTCTAATGTTTGTAATGCTTGCTCTAAATCGTCAATTTGTGCTGTTAGTTGTTCACTACGCTGCTTTTGCTCATTATATTGATTGATCGCCGTTAAATTAATCGGACCAATTTGTGCGAGTTGTTGTTTAACATCTAACAACTGCTGGGGCCAAGATTTAGCATCATCAACTTCAGTCAGTTGATCCGCCAACGCCCCTATTGCTGACTCGCTAAGCTCCAGTACTTGTTGCTGGGCGTTAAGTTTTACCTTGAGCGTTTCACAATTGAGATTTAGTCGATTATTAACACTTTGAATTTGTGTTAGCTTTAATTTCCCCTGGTTAACATCTTGCTGCGCTTGCTGCTGTTGCTTAATCAACTGGGTTAATTGTTGCTGTGTTGTTTGATTGACTAACTGCAGCTTAACCAGTCGCTGTTGGTTATTGGTCAACGTGTGACGTTGCTCAGCTAAGGGTTGTTGTTTTGACTGTAACTTGATTTTCAACTGGTCAAGCTGCTGATCATTATTGGTTACCGTGTCATTAAATTCTTGTAACTGAACCAGTGCTGCTTCACATTGAATTTGTTGTTTTTGGATCGCCAGCTCAATATCGTGTTTGTCCTGTTGCGACAATTGGTATTGTTGACGATTTTTACTAAGCTGATTTTGCAGTTTCCTGACATTATTGTCATGATCATTAACTGTTTGTTCAAGCTTGCTTAACGTCTTGTTTTTAGTCGTTAACTCAAGATCAAACCCTGCGATTTGTTGTTGCTCGAGTTGCTCAATTTTAGTTAACTCCTTAATTTGATGCTCAGCATCGATGTACTGACTATTAAGGTGTTCACCATGTTGCTGTTCGAGTAGCCATTGCTGCTTGGTGTCATTGACTTGTTGCTCAAGTGACTTATCCTTAGCGATGGCATGCGCTAAACTCTGATCTTCAGCCTGTTTTCTGTGTTTAAGCGTCGCTAGGTTAGCGTTAACCTCTGACTGTTGGTGCTGTGATTCGGTCAAATGTTTGATGTCGACTTGCAAATTTTGTTGCAACTGCGTTAAGCCTAACGCGCTTTGATCTTGGTGAGTGACGACATTTATTGCTGCATAACCTGCGCCAAACCAATGACCTTCAGGGGTAATAACCGACTGACCGATAGTTAACTGACTAACAATGGCTGTTGCTTGGTTAATATCACTGGCACAATAAACCCCTGTAAGTATTGCCTCAATCGCATAATCACTAGCAACGTGACTTAACAAGCTTGGCAACATTTTGAACGGTTTTTTATCAAAGCTTGCTTGGCTTTTCTCAATAATTAGATGGCTATGGTCACTAGTATTCAACACTAGAGAATCAACGCAGTATGCTTGTAAAAACTGACCAAGTACCACCTCGACGCTATGATGCCAACCGTCATCAATTGTTAACTCCTGCCATAGCTGCGAGTGTCCAGCATACATCGCTTGTACGTCAGTGCCAGTGGCAATAAGTTTCGATTCTATCAACATGTTATTGGTGGTAATGCGGTTTTCTATTGCAAAAATCGTATTTTCAACAGCCCTCAATAGGCTGTTTACCTCCGCGACTTCAGTGCCTGTTGCATTAACTTGATCAGCGAGTTTTTTAACCAACTCAATTGATTCTTGATGCTGATATTTTGCGAGTTGATACGTTTCAATCTTGCTACTGACATTGATAGCGTGTCGCTGTTGTGAGTAGCCCTCAAGCTTGCCTTTTAATAATTCAATTTGACTTTGCAGTTTGTGTTGATCTTGCAGTAGCTTTGCTCTTGAATGAACGACTAAATCTAATTGTTTACCAAGAGTCACATGTTGATGCTGATGAGATGTTAGCTGATTGGTCGTATGTTCTAACTGTTGTGAAGTAAGACTGCACAGTTCATTGACTTGAATAAGCTGGGTCTGAGCAATCGGCAACTGCGGTAACAACTGGGATATTTTGGTTTGCAGTTGCTCAACTCGTTCTTTTTGATTTTGTAGCCTAACGTTATTTGATTGGCGAGTAACGAGCAGTTCTTCTTGTTGATTCAAATCTTGGCGTTGGGCCTGTTCCAAAATTTTGACCTCAGCACTATGCTGAGCAACCGATGCCTCAATCTCAAAACATTGCTTGGTTAACCCAATTTGCTTTGAGGATAGTTCGCTAACCTGGGTTTCAATGTTGCTTGTTTGAGTACTCTGAGTATCTAATTGTGCGTCGAGGTCGACACATGTTCGTTGATTTTGGTCCAGTTTTTTTAAGGCCTGGCCTAATTCGAGGCTAAAATCTTTCCAGCGCTTAACCACAATATCTTGTTGCAGCGTTTTTTCTTGTGATTTGAGAGCGCCATAATGTTCGGCATCTTTTGCTTGAGACTCCAAGCTATCCACTTGACTAGTCAGCTCAAAATTTAAGTCGTTGAGTCGACTTAAATTCTCGCGGCTATGCTTAATTCGATTTTCACTTTCACGACGTCGCTCTTTGTATTTAGTAATCCCAGCAGCTTCTTCAATAAATACCCGAAGTTCCTGTGGTTTCGACTCAACCAATTTTGAGATAGTGCCCTGTTCAATAATTGCGTAACTGCGTGGTCCAAGACCTGTTCCGGAGAGCAGATCACTGATATCACGACGTCGACATTTTTGGTTATTGATAAAATAATCGGATTGGCCGTCCCGATTAACTAACCGCTTTATCGCAATTTCACTGTAGCTCTGCCATAAACCAACGATCTTATTTTGATCGTTAATGAATGTTAATTCAACACTGGCCTGTGACACTGGTTTTCTGGCGTTTGACCCATTAAAGATAACATCAGTCATACCCTCGCCGCGGAGATTTTTGGCACTACTTTCACCAAGAACCCACCGAACAGCATCAATGATATTTGATTTACCACAGCCGTTTGGACCCACAACTGCACTTAAATTACCAGTAAGTGATATAACGGTGGGATCGACAAAAGATTTAAAGCCAGCGAGTTTGAGTTGTTTTAAGCGCATTTTTCTCTTTATTAGACAGTTAAAATCGAGCGAACTCGGCATTATTACATAACGAACTGAGTTTTTGTCACTTTTAATCCAAAACTATAATTAACTGATTAATTTGTAACACATCACTCACTGATTTTTATTCAATATTGATTTATACTGTTGTTAGTTTTGTAACCATGGACAATATCTTGATTAAACAATCCCACAGCGGTGCCAGCTATTTTCTTAAAGGCTTTGAAATAATTCAAGTCAAAGGGCTCAGAACATTCGTGTTAGTGCCACTTTTAATTAACCTAATATTATTTAGTGGCGCTTTTTACTATCTATACCTTCAGTTAGATCAACTTTTTACTTGGATGAATGCTTTTATTCCCGACTTCTTAAGTTGGCTTAATTTTATATTATGGCCGTTGGCTATTATTATTGTACTCGTCATTTTCTCCTTTGTGTTTAGTTCAGTGGCAAACTGGATCGCCGCCCCCTTTAACGGTCTACTATCAGAAAAAGTAGAATGCTACTTAACTGGACAGCCTGCGCCATCAGGGACCATCGGTGATGTGATTAAAGATATTCCGCGGACGTTATCGAGGGAATGGGTCAAACTAAAGTATTATCTGCCCAAAGCCCTTGCTTGCCTTATTTTATTTTTGATCCCGGTGGTTGGCCAAACAGTAGCGCCGGTACTGTGGTTTTTGTTGTCAGCGTGGATGATGGCCATTCAATATTGTGATTACCCGTTTGATAACCACAAAATTGGCTTTGATCAAATGAAATCACAGCTAATTGAAGACCGACCAACCGCCCTGTCCTTTGGATTTATGGTCACTATTTTTTCAATGATCCCAATTGTAAACCTTATCGTTATGCCAGTAGCAATTTGTGGTGCAACAGCACTATGGGTCGATAATTACAAATCAAATAATTAAGCAAATGCTGCCAATCCTAGTCTTAATTAAAGCCCCGATTGTTTTTCAATCGGGGTTGACTCTTTTTAACTGCCGCCAATTCAATGCTCCTGAAGTTACTCACCTTTTGTTACAATTATTCACATTTATAGCTAATTTTTTGACAATTTTTTGATTATAATATCGACACTTTTAGTTCGGCTATCCACTTTTTCAAAGGGACACGTACATGCTTAATCGCAAAATTTTATTTGCCTCATTTTTATCTAGTTTATCCCTTTTCCCCATAACAACTAATGCTGGCAATATTTCTAACGGCAAGTTCACGATTCCAACCATTAATTCTACCATCACAGTTGATGCTATTCTCGATGAAAAAGTTTGGCAACAAGCGGCAAAAATAGCGGTTAATATAGAAATGTCGCCTGGCGAAAATACCGCCGCCCCAGTTAAAACCACAGCGTACATTATGGCCAATGAAGACACGCTCTTTATCGCCTTTGAAGCCTTCGATTCTAACCCACAAGATATTAGAGCTTTTTATCGCCAACGCGATCAAATTTGGAATGATGATATTGTTGGGATCAAACTCGATACCTACAATGATGGCAACAAGGCATACCAGTTTTTTGTTAACCCGTTAGGCGTTCAATCAGACGCGATTGAGAATGAACTTATTGGTCGAGAGTCAACCGCTTGGGACGTCATTTGGGACGCAATGGGTAAAGTAACCGAGGATGGCTATCGGGTTGAAATGGCGATCCCACTGCGAGTTTTTAACTTTAAAGAAAAGCAGGGTTTGCAGGATTGGGGCATTGAGTTGGTGCGTTTCTACCCCCGCGATGTCAGCCATCGTATTTCAAATTCTCCCCGTGACCGCCAACTTTCTTGTACATTATGTCAAATGAGCGTTGCCACTGGATTAGCTGGAATTAAGCAATCGTCGCAAATACAGCTTGTTCCGACGTTAACTGGCGGCAAGTCGCAATCTCGCGATGTTCATACCAACCAGCCATGGCAGAGTAAGAGTAGTTCAGATGTTGGTCTCGATTTAAAATGGGCGATCTCCCCAGATGTATCGCTCTATGCAACCGTTAATCCAGACTTCTCACAAATCGAAGCTGACTCTGGTCAACTTAATGTCAACAATAGCTTTTCTTTATTTAATCGTGAACGTCGCGGCTTTTTCCTCGATGATGCCGATTTTTTCGAAGTGCCATTTCAAAACCTCTTTTACACCCGCAATGTCGTCGCGCCTAAAGTCGGTGCTAAATTAACCGGCAGACAGGGACAACATAGCTTTGCCATTTTTGGTGCCCAAGATAAAGAAACATTATTCGTGTTACCAGGCAACTTATCATCAACTGTTATTAACCTTGAAGCAGAAGGCAATAGTGGCGCAATGCGCTATCGCTACGACGCCTCACAGAAATTATCTATTGGTGGTCTTACGACCATGCGTCAGTCCGGAGATTATCATAATATTACCGCCGCTATTGATCTTAAATACCGCCCAACAGATTCCGACACCCTGCAAGCTTTGGTCGTAAATTCAAATACCCAATACCCTGATGACATAGTTCAACTAGCGAAGCTATCAGGTGAATTGGCGTTACGGGCCAAAACTGGTGATGATTTCTCAGGCCAATCGGTTGATATTCAATATCGTCACAGTGAGCGTGATTGGAATGCCAATATAAGCTATCGTAAAAAGTCTGAGGGCTACCGCGCCGATCTTGGATTTGTTAATCAAGTCGATGCTCAAAAATTTGTCATTGGCGGCGAGCTTAACTGGTATCTTAACGACCAGTGGCTTAACCGGATTAGATTTGGTGGCGACTGGGACATTAGCCATAACGCCGGCGGTGATTTAATCGAAAAGGAGCAAGAACTTTATGTCAAATTTAATGGCGAGTACCAAAGTTTCTTAAAGTTCTCTCTCTATAACCGCGACAAAGTTGGATTGCGCGACAATGTCTATAACGATTTCCTCCCCAATGGCGATTTAATCCCCAACACTCTTAAGATTACGGGCAATACCAAGCGCTTTAACGAATATGGAGCGTGGATTTGGTCAGAAATCACCCCAGCAGCTGGAATTACCGCGAGATTTTTGATTGAGCAGAGTCGAGAAATTGATCTGGCCAACAATCGAATGGCCGATCGGTTTAGATTTAATCCTGAATTTGATTGGAACATTACTGATCATTTATTGCTTAAATTAAGGCACCGTCATCAAACCATGGATTCTGACAGCGGCCAGATATTTCAGGCAGATATGACCGATTTAAGACTTATATATCAGTTTGATGTCCGACAGTCACTGCGTTTTACCGCGATTAACCTTAATATCGATCGTGACCCGCGTGAGTACCTCTTTGACGAGGCCAAGAAAAATGACAAATCTTTGGGCACGCAGTTGGTTTATTCCTACAAATTCAACGCCCAAACCCTGGTGTATGTTGGCTATCAAGATCTCTCGAAGATCACCAAGGATCAGCGTAGTGTCTTTGTTAAATTTAGTTATGCTTGGTTAAACTAACCACATAGAGTGCCAGATTATTACTCAATAATCTGGCACTTACTTCAATCAACTACCGCTCAACTATCAACAACTATCAACAACTAGCGATCAACCATTTCAGTTAAGCCCGGTTGCCAGTCTTTCCATATCACCTCAAACCCTTTCGCTTTAATCATCGCAGCAACGTCCGCGACACTGCGTGTATCATCAATGCTAAATTGCTCTAAACTATCATTGTCACTGGCATAGCCACCGGGTTGAGTTTTCGAACCAGCACTCATCGTTGTAATGCCCAAACTTAACATGTTGTCACGAAATACTGCGGATTCGCGAGTCGATAACGACAATTCGACTTGATTATTAAACAGTCGATACGCACAAATCAGCTGAACTAACTGGCGCTCTGATATCGGCGAGTTGACCTCGGCTCCTCCCTCGCAAGGACGCAAGCGTGGAAACGATAGAGAGAACTTCATTTTCCAAAATTTTTGTTCTAAGAATTCAAGCTGCATCGCCACATGAAAGGCATCGCTGCGCCAATCTTCAAGCCCTAATAAACAACCAATTCCGACTTTGTTAATCCCCGCCTCACCAACTCGCTCTGGCGTCGCTAAACGAAAATCAAAGTCCGATTTACGCCCTTTTAAATGATATTTTGCATATTTATCGCGATGATAAGTCTCTTGATAAACCAAAATTGACTCAACCCCCCAATCTTTAAGCTGTTGATAGTCCTTGGTCGATAGTGGCTGGACTTCCATTGAGATGTGCGAAAAGTATTGCCTTAATACGCTTAATGCCTGCTCAAAATACGCCATCCCAACTTTACGTTCCGACTCCCCCGTCACCAATAAAATATGATCGAAACCAAGTTTTTTGATTGCTTTGGCTTCGGCCACCAATTGGGTCATATCAAGGGTAGTACGGCGGATCTTGTTTTCCATACTAAAGCCGCAATAGGTACAAATTTTTGAGCACATGTTCGACAAATACAATGGCACATACATAACGATTGTTTTACCAAAACGTTGCTGGGTTAATTGCTGACTTAAGCGTGCCATATGTTCCAAGTACGGCTCAGCCGCAGGAGATATCAATGCCTGAAAATTTTTCAAGCTTAATCTTTTACCCGATTTTGCATTGGTTAACGCGATTAATACGTCGTCTTCATCGCAGGCATAAATGTTGTTTTTTCGTTGCTGCCAACTTTGCTGATCGAGCAGTTGAGTAAATGTACCCATGATCAAAACCTCACCTATGTTAATCCAGGAAGCCAGTTAACGGACTGGTCGCAATTGCATGTTGATTAACCTGACCTAAGCCAGCTAAATAAGCGATTCGCCCAGACTCTACTGCCATTGCAAAAGCACGGCTCATCGCAACAGGATCGGGTGAAACAGCGATTGCGGTATTAACGAGTACCGCATCAGCGCCCATTTCCATTGCCAGTGCGGCATGTGATGGCGCGCCAATACCGGCATCGACAATCACTGGTACATTAGCTTGTTCGATAATGATCTCGAGAAAATCACGACTAGCCAAGCCTTTGTTGCTGCCAATTGGTGAACCCAACGGCATCACAGCGGCACAACCTACTTGTTCTAGGCGTTTCGCTAGCACAGGATCGGCATGGATATACGGCAACACAATGAATCCTTCGTCACACAGTACTTGCGCCGCTTTTAAGGTTTCTATTGGGTCTGGCATTAGGTATTTTTGATCTGGATGAATTTCTAATTTGATCCAGTTAGTGCCAAGGGCCTCGCGGGTCAGTCTCGCGGCGAAAATCGCATCCTCTGCCGTTTTGGCTCCCGAAGTGTTTGGCAACAGCTTCATTTGGTTGGCAATTAGCGGGGCTAGAATGTCATCTGTTTGACCACTTGGATCAATTCTTTTTAATGCCATGGTAACCAGCTGTGATTTTGACGCAATCAGCGCGTTAATCATGGTGGTTTTGTCACTAAACTTACCAGTGCCAGTAAATAGTCTTGAGCCAAATTGATGACCGGCTATCAATAATTTATCATCTTGCATATTATCCACCAGCAATTGCTCCAAATATATTAATTTTGTCTTCATGGTTAAGGCTGTGCGTAGACCAGCGCTGTTTAGTTACAATGCTATTATTAACGGCGATGGCAAAATGTTGACCGAGCGGGAAATTGTCATTGTTAAGCCGCTCAAGCACATCAACTAAGGTGGTTTCACGGTTAGATATTTCTATCACGTACTGATTATTAATAACCACTACACTTTTTTCGTTGGTTTCTGTCATGGTTTATTACCTGTGCAAATCGGGCATTGGCTATTACGGCTGCGCGAGAAATGGTTGATGGTTAAACTAATCCCATCTACCACCAAAAATTTAGCCGCTAACTCACTCGATGCCCCGATTAAATAACGCAATGCTTCACTGGCTTGTAACGAGCCCAATACTCCAACCATTGCACCAGCCACACCGAGAGTGTGGCAATTATTGGCAATCTCAGATGAATCAGTGCTTGGGAACAAGCAGTGGTAGCAACCTGATTGTGGCAAAGCTGGATCAATTAACATTAATTGGCCCTGCCACTGC
>JABSRS010000112.1 GCA_013214885.1 Gammaproteobacteria bacterium | reverse complement strand
TAGGAGACTTACCGAATGACGGGAATTGCGTTCATCTTAGGTATGACGGAGTTGCCTGTGACGGGGATTATTTGGCCTTGGGTGTAAGGCTGGGTGACAGTTTGGGGCGTTGGTTGTTTGGTGGCTGGTTTTATTGGTAAATGGTTGGATGAGATTCCGCATAAGAGACTTGCGGAATGACGGGGTGCGGTAGACTTGGAGATTGACGGTCTTTGGCTGCGGGTGACCAAGGCTGTTGGTAACCCGCTGTACGTGATCCCCGATTTAAAGATCTTCGGGGATGACGTGGCGGGGCGACCTTCAGGATGACGGTGCTGGGGCGACCTTCGGGATGACTGTGTGGGCTGTTATTACAGGCCCTTTATCGCGGCGATGGCGATGGTGGTGTTATATAGGATTCCGGTGATTTGGGTCCATAAGGTTAGTGTGTCTTTATATTCGGTGTTTAGTGGCACTACTATGGTATCGCCGGGTTCGATTCTGGTGAGTTCGGTGAACCAGCCGCCTTGTTGTGGCAGCATTACCGAGCCGTCAGCGCGGATGATGTAGATGCCTGACTCGTTTGCTCGTTGTTTGATGCCACCAGCAAGTGTTAGGTAGTCGTCAACATCAATCGCTTCTTGATAGAAATGACTTGATGCATGTTGTACTTCACCAACCACTGTTACGATTTGCTTTTGCGATGGAATATAAAGTTTGTCGCCGTCTTCCAGGCGTAAGGCACGTTGTGTATTTTTATCTTGATGATATGTTTGCAGCTGCTTGATGTTAATTACCATGCGGCCAATGGCTTGCAGATTCTCTAACTCTGCTAGCATTTTTGATGAATCATCAAAGCTAACGAAGTTACCCTCTTGTGACAATCCACGCGTTGCTATGTCGCGGCGCAGCTGATCCGTTAGCGCCAGAATTTGTTGCTTTTCTTGCTGTCGAACCGACTCGCGGGTAAATATTGCGCCTTTAGCAAACGATAAGTCGGTAAAACCGCCAGCTCTTTGCAATAAAGACATCATGGTTTCGCCATTTTTAATGGTGTAAGTGCCTGGGAATCTGACTTCACCTTTAATTTCGACTTGCATGTTCTTTTGCCAGTCGGGAACCGTTAGCACTTGCAGATGATCTTTACTTTTTAACTTGATTGAGTCGGAATGACCATCAGTTAGATTGATGGTGACATGCTCAATGGTTGCTTGTGCTGCTTCGCCTATTTCGGTGCGGGTTAGCTCGGCATTATTAAGGTAGGCACTGTCTTTTAAGCCACCTGCGGCTTGAATTAAGTCGGCAACACCTTGTTGGGCCGTTAGCGGATAAACACCTGGGAATCTTACCTCACCACTAATTGATACCAGCTGGGTGGCTATAACATCATTAGGTTGGCTTTTTAGTTTAGCGATAACAGGGAAAAGCAATTCGTTACGAGTCAGCGAAGCACTCATTTTTAACTTTTGATGATCGTTGTAAAGCTTGTGCAAAACCTTTTCTACTTTTTGCGCTGCCAGTTCGTTCGGTAGACCGTTTTCTTGTGCTGCCATCAGGTTTTCGAACCCTGTTGAGAACAATCTCGATTGCTCAACCTTAATTGATTCGAACTCTGATTGTGCTACAAACGGTTTAACTTGCTGAGCAATCAGCTTGTTTAACTCAGTTCGCTCAAGACTTAGTGGCGAATTATTAAATATCAGTAAAGTATCACGCGCATTCAATTTAATGTTGGCGCTGTTATCGCCGCGCATTGCTTGCTGTAAATCTATTTGGATAACTTTAATGTCGCCCTGAGGATTAATTTCACGAGTGACCAAGGCAAAGCTTAAATCCGCAGAGTTTTTTAGATCTCGCCAGGTTGATTTTATCAAATCGGTGATCCGCATGCCCTGCGACCATTGATATAGTCCAGGTCGATTAACCGCGCCCAACAATGCAATTTGCTTGTGCTTGCGCAGTGCGGTGTTTTGAACGGTTAAAATATCGCCATGTTGCGCAAAAATATTTAGTCCCGCGCGGGTCGATAAATCGACATTAAGCAAACTTGGTAATTGATGATCATTAAAACGTTCGACAATGCTCGCCGCAGGAAATGCGCCACGATTTAAACCACCGGCTAGGCGTAGTAACTGCGCCATGGTCTCGTTGCCTTTGAGCTCGTAAATAGCGGGACGACGTACTTGGCCTTTAATCGAAACAGTTGCACCTACAGGAGGAATAAAAACCACATCACCAGATTGCAGGCGTTTATCATTAGAGGCATCTCCCTTCATGAGTAGATCGTACAAGTCGAACGATATCACTAGCTTGCCATTACGTTTAAGCTGAATATCACGCAATGAGCCAATGTCGTTAATACCACCTGCAATATATAATGCCTGGGTGATAGATGATAATGAACTTACCGTGTACGAGCCTGGCTTGTAGGCGTCACCCGCGACAAAGATCCGAATTGAGCGGAGCTCGCCAAGGCTGATGCTTGCTTGCATCCCAATATAGTTTGATTCAATAAGCTGGGTGAGCTTTTGTTTCATTTCATTAAACGTTAGACCAGTGACATTAACAGGGCCTAATTCTGGTAGCTGTAATTGACCGCTGCGTGACACGGTTAACTCGTACTGGTTATTTTCTTTGCCGTAAAGCTGAACCAATACTTGATCGCCAGGGCCCATTTGGTATTCGCTTGGCACGGGCAGATCACTAACAGGAGCAAAAGTCGTTGGTTCGCCGGCAAAGAGGTCATAACCGAATGCTTTAAGTGGGGCTTCTTCAAAAGCTGCGGTTTCTGGTGTTTGATTGTCGAATGCTGGTGTTTTGTTGGTAGCATTAAGGCGTGGGCTTATTGCTGCTGGTGTTTCAAGCGGAGTCGATTTTTGATTAAGACCACCAAGCATTTGCGGTGACAAACCATATTGCTTCATCAGTCGTTGTTGCTCTGCCTTTGGCAACTGTTTAAATTGCGCTAACATTGCAGGAGTTGGCGTAATTGCACTGGCGATTGTTGGTATCAACATGGTAGAAACGGCAATAATACTGGCTAGGCCAATTGATTTTAATTTTAACAACACTAACTTCTTCTCCGTAAATTAAGCATTGGTACCTTACCGTATGATGGTAGTTCCACATTTGCCTAATGTCTATTTTACCTATAAATTTTAATTCGGCACTTGATCTTTTAACGCAAATTCGGTGTTATTAATCACCAAGCTTGCTTGCTGTTCGAGCATCTTAATTAACAGCACCGAACGCTCTAAACCGTCACTTTTTTGATATATTGCCTCAAGACCTTGGTAGATACCTTGATCAATAATTACTTTATCGCCTTTTTTTGGTAAATTCTCTGCCACCGTAATGGGGACATCAAAACCGGTACACTGTTTTAAACGGTCAATAACCTGCTGCGGTATTTGCGCATGATTATGACCAAATCGGACAAAACTAGCGACACCACGGGTTGACCGAATGGCATTGAAATTTGCAGTGTCAGGATCTAGTTTGACAAAGAGGTAACTTGGAAATAGTGCTTCATTAACCACACTACGTTTACCTTTACGTACTTTCTCAAC
This sequence comes from Gammaproteobacteria bacterium, assembly GCA_013214885.1. Lineage (GTDB taxonomy): Bacteria > Pseudomonadota > Gammaproteobacteria > Enterobacterales > Psychrobiaceae > Psychrobium. The sequence continues at coordinate 5,857 of JABSRS010000112.1, read as the reverse complement.
CGCAATGGCTGGATAAAAAGCATCGTAACCCTGGTTCTGTAGATTTTGTAATCCCCGCTCTTCTTCGCGTGGTTTGCAATAAAGCAGGAACCATTTAAATATATTTTTTGACATCACACTAACTGTATTAGTTCAAATCCACAAAAATTATAACACTTAATGAATAACGCTGACAACGTTAAGCCTTATCTGGACCTGACTTTACTAGGGTTTGGGAATTGAGCCTTTGACGCCGTAGTATGCGATGTAGACGTAGCAGATTACTGGTAGTACGAAGGCTAGTTGTACGCCTAGCGTGTCAGCTAGTACGCCTTGTAGTAGTGGGATTAGTGCCCCGCCGACAATCGCTAGACATAGAATGCCAGAGCCTTGACTGGTGTGTGCGCCTAACCCGCTAACACCTAAGCTGAAGATGGTTGGGAACATGATCGAGTTACATAGGCCAACCAGCAAGATTGCCCACATTGCTAATGCGCCGTCAGCGAGTATCGCAATTGTAAGTAGTGCCACGGCAGCTAGTGCGTTAAAGCCTAGTACTTTGCCTGCTGGTACTTTTTGCATCACTACCGAGCCGATAAAGCGACCAACCATTGCCCCGCCCCAGTACCAACCGATATATTTGGCGGCATCTGATTCGGCTAAGCCTGCGATGTTTTCTTCGCCAAGGAAGTTGATTAGGAAGCTACCAATTGATACTTCAGCGCCGACGTAAACAAAAATTGCTACCGCGCCTAGTACTAAATGGCTGTGATCCCAGGCACTGCCGCTAACGGGTTCGGCGTCAGTAGATTCAATGGCATCGATGGTTGGTAGTTTTATCGCACTGAAGATAGCCGCTAACACTAATAATGCGATTGCCAACATTAAGTATGGCATTTGAACCGCTTGCGCTTCGGCTAATTTATGTGATTCGGTCATGTTACCGACATCGGTTGCTACTGCTGATAGAATTAGTAGCGCGCCGAAATATGGTGCAATGGTTGTTCCTAATGAGTTAAAAGCCTGGGTCATGTTTAAACGACTTGCGGCGGTCTCTGAACTACCTAATGCTGTTACATATGGGTTGGCAGCAACTTGTAGTAAGGTAATGCCAGAAGCTAGTACAAACAACGCCGCTAAAAACACTTCGTATTGTTGCATTGCTGCCGCTGGGTAAAACAGCGCACAACCAATACTAGCGATCACTAAACCTGTGACGATGCCTTTTTTGTAGCCGACATTTTTGACGAGCTTGCCAGCAGGCAAAGAGACAATAAAGTAGGCACCGAAGAAACAAAACTGAATCAGCATTGCTTGAGTGTAATTTAGCGAGAACACGCTTTTAAGGTGCGGAATTAGAATGTCATTAAGACAGGTAATAAATCCCCACATGAAAAATAATGAGGTCAAGCTGACTAACGCAAAGGTTTGCTTGTCAGTCGTCCCGCTACTGCTTGTTGCAGTTGATGCGGAAAATGTAGCCATGATGGTTTTCCTTTTTATTATTATAGATATAATACCAATTCTGGCAATTAGCTGATCACCCGTACTGGCTAAAATAAACGATTACATCGTTGCTCTCAATCCCAATAGCTGGCTATTACTCAATCGAGCGCCTTGTACTCATTGATTTTATCTACGCACTGAAAGGTCACATAATTAACGGAATTGGTATGACCAATCGCTCAGCTGCTCATTAATCGCTCACTATCACAGTCGGGGCACCGTTGAGCGGATGAATGCTAACACGTTTTCACTTGAGTCGATAAACTCAGATCGCCAACCAACTAGTGCCGATACAAAAAAGCCCTCCGAGCAAAGGTTGCTTGGAGGGCTACAAGTAAAAAGTACTTGTTAGAGCTACATTCGTGTCGTGAGATTAAGTCGAACCTGACCCTGAAGGATCCCCAGTTTAGAGAGTGGTGACGGCTTCGGTACATAGTTTGGTGATTTGTTGCCATTCGCCAGCTTCTACTAGGTCTAGTGGGACGATCCAGCTGCCGCCGATACAGCATACTGATTCTAGTGCTAGGTAGTCTGGGGCATTTTTTAGGGTGATGCCGCCAGTTGGGCAGAATTTAATTCCTTTAAAGGGTGCGCCAAGGGCTTTTAGTGCTTTAACGCCACCGTTGGCTTCTGCGGGGAAGAATTTAAAGTGATCATAGCCCAGTTCGATGCCAGTCATTAGTTCTGATGGGCTGGTAACCCCAGGAATTAATGGGATGTTTCCTGCTATTGCCGCCGTTAACAAACCAGTACTTGAACCTGGGCTAATCGCAAACTTTGCCCCAGCCGCTGCGACTTGAGCGAGTTGCTCGGTGTTAATCACAGTACCCGCGCCGATAATTGCTTCTGGGTAGTTGTCAGCAATAAGTTTAATGGCGTCAACTCCACAGTCGGTGCGCAATGTCACTTCCATCACTTTGATGCCACCGTCGAGTAGTGCTTTTGCCAGTGGCAATGCTTGTTCGATTTCAGTGATAACGATAACAGGGACCACGGGACCAGCTGCAAACAGCTCACTTGAAGTCATTTTCCAATTTGTACTACTCATTAAATTTTTCCTTTTTGCTTTTGCTGACTTAGATACACTGATGCGCCAATTAAACCAGGTTGAGATTCAGTAATTAAATACACAGGAGCTTTTAGGACGTAGTCGCTAAAGCGGCCCTTGTGTGAGTATGCTTCGATAAATTTTTGATAGTCGATAAAGTCGATAATCCGCGGCATAATGCCACCAGCAATGTAAACACCACCAAAGGCACCTGTTGTTAGGACCATATTGCCAACAAATTGTGCCAACACTTGGTAGAAAATTTCCATCGTTTCGATACACATGCTATCGCTTTGGTTGATAAAGCCTTGGCTGATCTGACTGGCGTCAAATGCTTGAGGATCTTTACCATCAATAAAGGCAATAGCTTGATAAATATTGACGATGCCTTGGCCCGAGAGTAAACGCTCGGCACTTACGCGATCGAACTTATTCATCAGTGCGCTGAGTAATTGAATTTGGCGCGGGTTAGCTGGGGCGAATTCAACATGACCGCCCTCACCGCTTAAGCATTCAAAGTAACCATCAACTTTAACCAACTGGGCTAAACCAAGGCCAGTACCTGGGCCACAAACAATCCGCGGCGCAGCCGGAAAGTCTTGTCCAGCATGGATAACCGTTAACTGTTTTTCGCTAAGTTTCGGCAGCGACATCGCAATGGCGGTGTAGTCATTAATAAAGCTAACGCTGGCAAAGCCTAAGGCATTTTTTACTGATTCGACCGAGAACGACCAACCTAAATTGGTCATTTTTAGGATAGTGCCATCGATAGTGCCAGCAATACCAAAACAGCCATTAACGATTTTTACCTGTTTTAATTCAACATAGTGCGCAACGACTTCTTCTAGTGATGGGTAATCAGCACATTTAAAACTTTCGATTTCAGTAATGTTTGAATCTTCAACCAAGGCAAGACGAATATTAGTGCCACCAACATCGGCAATTAAATCATAAGATCTCATCAATTAACCCTCGGCGAACAATGAGCAGGCACCTTGCTCGGCACCAGAGAGTTGACTACGCATGCTGCCAAATAATTCACGGCCCATGCCAATGCGGCTGGCCGCGAGATCTGGCACGACTGCTTGGCGTTGATCTAGTACGCTTTGTTCAACTAGCAATGTTAAATCGCCAGTCACTGCGTCTAGGCGGATGATGTCGCCTTCGACAATTTTAGCTAATAAGCTGCCGTCGATGGCTTCTGGTGTTAGATGAATAGCAGCTGGGACATTGCCCGAAGCGCCAGACATCCGACCGTCGGTAATTAATGCCACTTTATAGCCCTGACTTTGCAGCACACTTAGTGGCGGTGTTAATTTGTGTAATTCTGGCATGCCAATAGCGCGTGGCCCTTGAAAACGCACGACTACCACGCAATCCTTGTTTAAATCGCCGGCTTGGAATGCACGATCTAAATCATGTTGCGATTCAAAGATAACCGCAGGGGCTTCAACCACTAATTGCTGAGGTTTTAGTGACGATGTTTTAATCACCCCGCGACCCAAATTTCCTTTCATTAGCTGTAAACCACCAGTTGGCTGAAATGCTTTTTCAACTGTGGTGAGTACTGTTTCGTCACCACTTTGTAATGGTGCGTCAATCCAGTCTAACTTACCGTCAACCATCACTGGGGTCAGGGTATATTGCTCTAAACCTTGGCCAACAATTGTTTTAACGTCTGGGTGTAGGAAGCCATTATCTAATAATTGCTTAACTAGGAACGCCATGCCACCCGCTTGTTGGAAGTGGTTAACATCGGCATGACCATTGGGATAAATGCGAGTTAGTAGTGGAATTGCCGTTGAAAGCTCAGCAAAGTCACTCCAGTCGATAATAACCCCAGCAGCTTTTGCCACCGCGACTAAATGCATCGTCAGGTTGGTTGAACCGCCAGTAGCTAGTAAGCCAACAATGCCATTAACTAATGATTTTTCATCGATGATTTCACCAATTGGCGAGTACATTCCCGCTTGCTCTGTAATGCGGCTCACTTGCTTGCCAGCAAAATCGGTTAAGGCTAGGCGCAGCCCACCGTCTGGTGGTACAAATGATGAACCTGGTAATTGTAATCCCATCATTTCAATCACTAGCTGATTTGAGTTAGCCGTGCCGTAGAAAGTACAGGTACCCGGTGAGTGATACGATGCCATTTCGGCTTCAAGTAACTGCTCTTGGTTTGCTTCACCTTTGGCGTAGCGTTGACGGACCGCTGCTTTTTCTTTGTTTGGCAGACCCGATGACATTGGTCCAGCAGGAACAAATATCATTGGCAGGTGACCAAAACTTAACGCGCCCAGTAATAATCCTGGGACGATTTTATCGCAGATCCCGAGCATTAATGTGCCATCGAACATATTATGAGATAGACCAATGGCGGTGGTCATTGCAATAACGTCACGACTTAATAAGCTTAGCTCCATGCCTGGCTGACCTTGGGTCACGCCATCACACATTGCTGGCACGCCAGAAACAAACTGTGCCACACTGCCTTCACGGGCAATCGCCGCTTTAAGCTGCGTTGGGTAAGTTTCATAAGGCTGATGCGCCGATAACATGTCGTTATACGATGAAACTATTGCAATATTTGATTTGGTAAGTGACTTTAAGTCGTCTTTAACGTCTTGACCACAGGCGGCAACGCCATGAGCAAAATTACCACACGATAGTACTTGGCGCATTGGCCCCTTGCTACGTGCAGCGGCAATTTTTGCTAAATAAGCCTGACGGGTTAGTTTGCTGCGCTCGATAATTCGTTGAGTTACTTGTTCAATGACCGGGTTCATAATATGTTCTCTACTGCTTGCTTAAATAAATGACTTAACTTAGCGACAAATCAACACATCAAGCGATTGATGCTGTTGAATGACGGCACTGATCGGCATCAGTTGATTATTTTCTAACACTGTGGCTTGTTCAAACACCGCTAGTTTTTTATCACCAGCAAGCGGTAGATAAACCTGCTTAGCCGCCAGTATTTGATTTAAGGTAAAGCTAATACGCTGATACGCCGCCGTTGTTGGCACGGTTGCAATTAAACCTGCAACATTATCCTTAGCCATTGCTGGTTCAACTTGCTCACAACAAGGGAAGATTGATGCGGTATGACCGTCTTCGCCCATGCCTAAAATCATCACATCGATGTTATTTAATAAACCGCTTACCCGCTCAATCGCTGCTGCGACGCCATCAAAGGCATCAGCTTGATCGCCCACTAATCCAATAAAGGTCGCGTTAGCGGCGTTATTAACCAGTAAGTGAGTCTTCACTAGCAGTTCATTTGAACTTTCATTGTCGGCGCCAACCCAACGGTCATCGACCAATGAA
>JABSRS010000111.1 GCA_013214885.1 Gammaproteobacteria bacterium | reverse complement strand
AAATATACATTTCTAATGCATAATTTATTCAACCCTACTTGAGGGGAATCATTTAAGTTAAATCTAAAGGTGGGAAGCACAATGAAATCATATATTAAAACAGTCAGCTTGTTAGTGCTGGCTAGCGTTTGTCTGGTTAGTGGCGTTCATGCAGAAAACTCAAAATCAAACGATCAGTTAACATTAAAAAAATTACTTAAGGATAAAGCTATCGTTGCTCAGCAAATTGAAAAATTTGATGAATTGGACTTCGAAATCTTTTCTGGCCAACAGTGGCATAGAGTAGAAGAAAGCCACGCTAAAAATATCTTGGTGCATTGGCCTGACGGTCATACAACAAAAGGCATTGATGTACATATAGAAGATATGAAAGCCATGTTTGTTTGGAGTCCTGATCTAAAAATAACCAAACACCCAATTAAGTTTGGCGCGGAAAACTGGACTGCTGTTGTTGGAGAGATGACTGGGACATTCTCAAAACCTATGCCCATTGGTGGAGGCAAAACCATTCAACCTACCGGGAAAAAGTTTGCCATAACTATGGCAACCTTAGGTTATTGGGAAAACGGTGTTATGACCGAAGAGTACTTATTTTGGGATAACCAAGTATTTATGAAACAAATTGGTCTTGGACAATAGACCTTTTACGATTTTAAATCGCAGATTTTTAACGGGCTTAGATAAATGTAGTCTAATTTGATTCTAAAGTTAGATTATTATTTTTATTATGAATAAAGGAACCGAATATGTTAATCAATGGTAAATGGCAAGAAAAATGGGATCCCTATCAAAAAAGCAATGAACAGGGGGAGTTTATTCGTCAAACATCCAGTTTCCGTCATTGGATCACTCCAGATGGTAGTGCCGGGCCAACAGGGGATGCTGGTTTTAAAGCCGAGTCTGGTAGATATCATCTATACGTCGCATTAATTTGTCCTTGGGCGTCACGGACGCTTATGCTTCGCAAGCTCAAAGGCTTGGAAAAGGTGATTAGTATTAGTGTGGTTGATCCTCGATTAAGTGATCAAGGTTGGCGTTTTGCACAACAAGAAAATGGCATTGCTGGATCTGACCAAGATTTGATAAATGGTACCACTTATGTCCATCAACTTTATACCAAGGCTAATCAGGACTTTACTGGTAAGGCTACAGTACCAATCTTATGGGACAAACTAACAAATACGATTGTCAATAATGAATCGGCTGATATCATTCAAATGCTTAATAGTGCCTTTGATGAGTGGGGTAATAAAGAATTAAATTTGCGTCCGTCAGCATTGCTCTCTGACATTGAAGCGTATAACAATTGGCTATATGAAGATTTTAATAATGGGGTATATCAGGCAGGTTTTGCCAAAAGTCAATCAGCCTACGAAATAGCTAATGAGAAAGTATTCAATACGTTGAATAAACTAGAACAAAAACTTCAAGATGGTCGTCAATATATTTTCAAAGAACAATTAACTGAAACGGATATACGTGCTTTTGTAACTTTGATCCGCTTTGATGCCGCCTATCATGGCTTATTCAAATGTAACCTCAAACGTATTTGTGATTTCCCTTATATACAGTCCTATATGGAACGTATTTATGCACTGCCAGGCATTAACGAGACCGTTAACATTGATCATATCAAGCAGGGATATTATTCAATTGAAGCACTTAATCCTATGGGTATAGTCCCAAAAGGGCCATATTTAAACTTTATAGCAGAAGATTAAAATGAAAAATTTGACAGAATCCATTGCCCCTATTATCTATCTGCCTCATGGAGCGGGACCATTGCCACTTTTGGGAAGTAAGGGATACGGCAATGAACGTTTAGTCCCTTTTCTCAAAAGCATCTCTGAATTAATTTCTGAACCGTCAGCGATATTAATTATCAGTGCGCATTGGGAAGCCCCACAAGCAACCTTAACAAGCACTAATCAGCCAAGTATAATTTATGATTATTCTGGGTTTCCTGAGGAAGCGTATGATTTACAATATCCCGCCGTAGGGGATCCAAAGCTTGCACAGGAAATATATAACCTGATTAAAAATAATGGAATTGCAGTAAAACTTGATCAACAGCGAGGGTTTGACCATGGACTATATGTGCCTTTAAAGCTGATCTATCCAAAAGCACATATACCCTGTATCCAATTATCTTTAATTAAAGGTTTGAAATCTACTGAACATATCGCGTTGGGAAAGGCATTAACTGAACTACGTAAGAAAAATGTGCTTATCATCGGATCTGGCATGTCTTTCCATAATCTCAACGTGTTCTTTCGTCCTGAGAAAGACAGTTATCAAAAAAGTAATGCATTTGATCAATGGTTAATCGACACCTGTACCAATAACTCGACCTCAGCATTAGAAAAAGAGCAGCGCTTAATTGGCTGGAAAAAGCACCTTATGCACAATATTGTCATCCTCGTGAAGAGCACTTATTACCTTTGCATGTGTGTTTTGGCGCGGCTAGCAAGGATACCGCTACTGCAAGAGTCATTTATAACGAAGAGTTAATGGGAACAAAAATCACAGGCTTAATCTGGGATAAGTGAAAGAATAACAAATAATATTTTAATAGAGAGAACATCATGACTCATCGAGGAATATCATTAAGTGACGCGCAAGGTATTGTCACAACAGCTTTATCAATTGCTCGTAAAAAAAATCATCCCCTTGTCGATAGCATTATTAGATTCAGGCGGTCATTTGAAAGCGAAGACGGTTCGGGAATACATAGAGGGAAAATTGCCGATGGGAAAGCCAATGCGGCTTTAGGAATGGGGTTTGGCACCAGACAATTTAATACATTAGTGAAGAACAATGTGTTGCCTGAGATGTTTGCTACTTGTATCAACGGCGTAACTCAAGGACAGTTCATCCCATTGCCTGACGGTACTGGTTATAGAAAAGTCTCAAGTAATAGGCGCGCTGGGAATTTCAGGAGCTTCATCATAATTTGACGAAAGTGTCTCAATATCAGCCATTCAATCTTGTGGTTTCACTGCTGAACCGTAAACGTATAGGAGTATAAATACATTTTTCAGCAGCGGTATCATACTGCATTGTATGCAACTCTCGTCATAATGAAGTTATAGACAGTATAGTTAAAGCTGGACAAGATTTATAAACCTTGCGACTTGATCTGCTAAAAATGCGTAAGTTAAATATTAAAATCCTAAGGCGAATCTGGGCGAAAGCACCCTAGAAATTATAATAACGTTAGCTATATGGCATATAGCAGAATTTGGTTGTCATAACCGCCTAACTGAATAATGCGAACTTTGTTGGCTTAAAATCCATTGAAGAACATTAGTGTTTTCAGTCCACTTTTTTACAGTATCACTAATTAACTCTTGCGGAGTTACCTTAGAATTTCTCTTGAAAATTCAGTCTCGACGTTGGTTATAGCATGCACCCCGGGTGCGAACTATGGGCGAAAAAATTGTACTTACTCTAGCCGCCAGTGTCTCTTTTGAGAGTAGACATTATTATCGTATAAAATGCACTTTCTAATACTGTCGCAAAAGTGATCAGCATCAGAACCTATCAGAGATTTTAAATAACCATTTAGGCCTGTTACACACGTGAATGGTCACTAACTATGAAAGTCTTTAGACTAGTAAATCAAGAGTTTACAAAGCTGACTTATCGACCAGCTCCCACCTATTCTGATACCGCTTGTAATACAAGCGGTTATCTTTTTCCTCTTCAAAGCTTACCTCAAGTGTTACACGGCCTGCTACACGGCTCTCGACACCGCACCAAATTCCAAATCATATTTAGTTTACATACCCAAATATTGACCGAAGCCATCGCGCAATGGCAAACCTTTAGTATTGAAATAGAAAAACTGAAAAAGCTTGTTGTTCGTTGTTAAGGTTATGAAACTGAATTAATAAAAACCGTGTTTGATTTATGGTGGCCACTTCTCTATTCATAACCAGCCAATACATCGTCAATCATGATCATTACAGAGGTATAACTTGCTCCGGTAATATACCAAGCTTCAGAATCGACGAATTTAATTCGATTATTTTTCCAAGCTTTGGTTTGTTGCAATAATGGGTTGTTTAAATCAGATTTTTTAATTGCTGTTTTATTTTCCATGACAGCCGTGCGGTCAATAACATAAATAATATCAGGATCGTACTTGTATATAAACTCGTGAGAAATCGGTTGTCCGTGAGAACCAGTTTCAGCAGATGGACTGGCTGATTTAACCCCTAAAGCATTGTAGATAAATCCATAACGAGATTGCGCACCAAAAAATCGTAATGCGCCGTTATTGTGTAATACTATCATTGCCTTTTCTGTGCGTGTTGCTATTTGTTTTTTAGCACGTTGGAATTTAGAATCTAATTCTGCTACTTTTTTGTTTGCTAACAACTGCTTGTTAAATATTTTTCCTAGCATCAGCATATGCGCTTTAATTTTTTCTATGTACGAAACGTCACTATCGAAGTAATTCACATCAAAATAAAGTGTGGGTGCGAGCTTTGACAGTTCTTGATAATGATTAGCTTGTAATGAGGTGATTAAAATTAAATCTGGTTTTAATGCGTACACCCGTTCTATATTCGGCTGTACAATTGCACCTAGATCACGAATGAGTGGATCATCTTTGTAGTGAGCTAAAAAGTGTGGCACAAAATCTTTTGGCATACCTGCCACCGGTATTTGCAATTGATCTAGCGCATCTACTTCGTTCATATCTAATGCGATTACTTTTTTTGGGGCATGGTTAATTATGCTAGTACCTAATGCATGTGTGATCTCTATTTTAGTATATGCAGTTAACTCACTATCACTCTCATTTTTAATGTTTTTTACAGGTTCACATCCGCACAGAACTATACTAAAAGTCAGTAATACAACTTGCTTTAGAAAATGAATCATTTGCTAGGTCTCCGGTTAAATTAAAGTAGTTACAAATTGGGCCTTTCTTAGTTTGGATAATTTCAATATTAAAGTCATATAAATCACATAAATTTGTTTCAGTGATTACTTGCTCTACCGTTCCTGAGCTATGAATAATACCGTTTTTCATGGCAACCAAATGATCTGAATAATTAGCAGCAAAATTAATATCATGTACCACTAGAATAATGGTGCGTTGTTCTTCATCGCACAGGCGACGTAATGCCTGCATAATACTTGCTGCATGTTTCATATCTAAATTATTGAGTGGCTCATCCAGTAATAAATACGGGGTTTGTTGTGCAATAGTCATCGCTAAAAAAACCATTTGACGTTGGCCGCCACTCAATTCATCAATAAAATCATGTTCTAAGGATTTTAAAGACAAAAATTCAAGCGCATGATCTATTGCTAAATTGTCCTTTTTGGTTAATTTTCCTCGGTTATGTGGGAAGCGTCCAAGCGCAACAAGATCCCGAACGCTTAGAGATACATCTAAATGAGTTGTCTGCCTTAAAGTTGCTACTTTAAGTGCATAATCACGTCGTTGGATGGTGTGAATGTTTTGGTCATTGAGTGTTATGTGCCCCTGAGATTGCGACAATAATCGCCCGATTGACATGAGTAAGGTGCTTTTTCCTGCACCGTTAGGACCAATAAGTGCACTCAGTTTCCCTTCGGGGAAGTGTAGATTAATATCATTGAGTACTAACTTTTTTTGATACGATTTATATAATTTTTTTACTGATATCATCAGAGGCTCCGTGGCTTAAGGATCAGCGCTAAAAAGTATATAGCGCACAATAAATTGACTAATATCCCTACCGTAATACGATAATTAAAAACATGCTCTACGAGTAATTGCGCCACTAAAAATGAAGTTATGGCGACCACAAATCCCGCAAATAGTATCCGTGAATGCCTAGCGCATTTAGCAAAGGCGTATGCTAAATTCGCCACAAAAACGCCCATGAACGCTGTAGGTCCTAAGAGGCTAGTTGAGATAGCCACTAAAATAGCGATTAATCCTAAATTTAGTTTTATGAAACGGTGATCATCTACACCTAACGATAATGCTTGCTCACGACCAAGAGCAAACACATCAAAGGTTCTACGTTGATAGGCTAAGATGATGCAGATAATAACGGTCACGCTTGCAGCAATGATTAATTGGGAAGCATCAACTCGACTGAATGTTGCCTGGCTATAGCTTTGAAATATGCTAAATTCGCCAGGGCTGATGCTAAATTGAATGAGTTGGGTAAAGCTGTTTAAGACGATTGTTAGTACTAAGCCTGCTAATAATAAGACAAATACTTGTATTCGCCCTCTTTTAAGTAACCAATGCTGCAAGATAAGTGAATAAACTAGCATGACAATAACCGCTAAAATAAAATTGATGTTTTTACTTACAACAACTTGGCTTGAAGCATTGAATGCTAAAATTAATAAAGCTTGAAACAATAAATAAACGGCTTCATATCCCATAATAGCAGGGGTAATAATGCGATTATTAGTGATTGTTTGAAAGGTAATTGCAGAAAAAGCAACACAGGCAGCACCAACAATAATGGCGCCTAAACGTAATAAACGATTGGGAATAACGTACTGATAGTCAAATCCTGAATCAAAAAACACAAATAACAGGATTAAAAAAAGGATGCTACTCCACGCTAAGATTCTAAAAATATTGATCACCGCTTTGACTTCTTTAAAATGAATAAAAACAGCAGCCCACCAAGACACCCTGATGTTAATCCAATCGGAATTTCAAACGGGAATATAATCAAACGTCCGAAAATATCACAGATTATTAAAAAAAGAGCACCGTATAAGGCGGTAATAGGTAAGGTCTGTTGGATATTGTCACCGTAGCGCATGGCTACCAAATTTGGGATAACAAGTCCTACAAAAGGCAAGCTGCCTACTGTTACCATGACCGTTGCCACGCACAAAGATACAATAAACAATGCAAAAGCGATCATCAAAAAATAGTTAAGTCCTAAACTGCTGGCAAAGCTTTCACCCATACCAATAATGGTAAAGCGTTGTGCAAATAGGTAGGTAATAAAAATAATCGGGATGACAAAATACAGAATTTCATAATTACCTTGAATAACTTTAGAAAAGTCCCCTAACAACCACGCCTGCATATTCTGCATCAAATTATGTTGGTATGCATAAAAGTCGGCTATGGCACTTAACACTCCCCCATACATTAAGCCTATCACTGGTACTAGTACGGTGTTTTTTATCCGAACTTGACGTAAGATCAGCACGAATATCGAGCTGGTTAGCAGACAAAAGAATAGAGCAGCTCCCGCTTTAGCTTGTAAACCCAATTCAGGCCAATGAATCACGGCAATGAGCACCCCAAGCTTTGCGGCATCAAGGCCTCCCGTTGTTGCTGGCTCAGCAAAGCGGTTCTGAACTATTTGTTGTAATATAACCCCACAAATAGCCAACCCTGAACCGGCTAAAATGAGCGACAACAATCTTGGTAATCGGCTAGTAGTCATCATAAACCATGCATCAGGGGAGCCGGTGAAGATCGCGCTAAAGGAAGTTTGGGCTACTCCCACAAATAGTGACGCCATTGCGATAGCAAAAGTGCTTAGTACTAACACAAGAAAATGGGGTGGTAATAAATTATTATTGTTCACGTTTTTTCACTTCTTTTTCTATAACAGTTCTGTATTTTCTGCAAGTAGTGAGCAAGAAGTTGATGAACCCGTTAGCAGGCGTAAGGTTAATTTTGTGTATGTTGGGGTTGAGTTAGACCTCACACTAAAACTTAGTATTGATAATCATTTTCATTTAGAATACTATCCCCGTGATTATTTATCAACACTCTGTCTATAAATAATTATTAGATACTTTTATTATTTCTTTTTAAACCGCAGAAACAGTCAAAAATCACACTATATGAGCAGTGATTTCTACTTAAGGGTCATGCCATATGCTATTAGATATTCGAAAAAACAGAAAACTTATGTTGGTGTTAAAACCCTTTATACCTTATTTACTAAGTGGCGTATTATTCTCCGTACTTGCCGGTGTTTTAGGGTTATTTGCGATCTGGTGTGTTATACAATTAATTGGAGACCATCGCGGTCAATGGCTTTTTTTAGCCGTTATTTGTTGGAGTGGTGCCGCCTTGTCTGCAGTATTTTCCGCTTGGTTGTCTCACTTTTCAGAAGCGCGTTTCTCCACCAAACTTCGACGTAAAATCGTCGGACATATTGCACGGCTACCCGCACATCAGTTCGCGAATTACAAAAGTGATAAATTTAAACGGCTGATTAGTGATGACGCTACTGCGCTACACCATTTAATTGCTCATTTACCGGCAGAAATTGCTAATTTATTAATTCTGCCCTGTGTCACTATTGCTTTTTTGGTCTTTGAAACCCAAGCAAGCGCACTCGTCGTTTTAATACCTGGTTGCTTGGCTGGGGTTTGTTATTTAGTGATTATCCCGAAGTTAACAGCGCAACAGGCTAATGAACGATTTGATGTAATGGCTCAAATAACGACAGCGGCTAGTGATTACAGTCGTGGTCCTTTGATTCACCGAACATATTTAACTGATTCTGGACCATTGACACAATTTAAGTATGCCACTAATTATTTTGTTCAAGGTATGTTTACCCGGATAAAACGTGTGGCAACCGTTGTTGCTACTGCCACTGCGATGCTCCAAGCCGTTGCTACTTTTACAATCGCTTATTCCCTTGGTAATAACTGGCCTATAGATGAGCTTGCTGCTTTACTATTTTTCAGTTTAGCAATTGTCACACCCGCATTAAAATTAGGCCACGGGCTGGATTATGTTCGCGCGGGTAAAAATGCTGCAACTCGTATCGAAGTTTTTTTAAACAGTCCGATAATAGCGTTTGGTCAAGATCATTACACCCCAGCTCTCTCTGGTACGCTGGTGGTTAATCAGCTCTGTCAGCACATAAATTCTACACTGATACAGCAAAAGATTAGTTTTTCAGTTTCAAATGGAACATTACTGGCTATTAGCGGTAAAAGTGGCATTGGAAAATCAAGTTTATTACGTGTGTTAGCTGGATTTGAATCGGAGTACTTAGGAACGATTTTGTACCAAGAGATCGACTGCTCAACACTTAACGAAGAGGTTTGGCCTAATCTTGCGATGTTGCTGCCGCAAGGACTGAGCGTGCTTGATGCCAGTGTTCAAGAAAATTTAGCATTGACGCTACCAAACGCAACCGATGCACAATACCTTAACGCATTGCAACA
>JABSRS010000110.1 GCA_013214885.1 Gammaproteobacteria bacterium | reverse complement strand
AGAGTACGAGAAACTACAGGTAGTATGCAAGTTTCTAGTCCTCAAGAATTAGCTGCACACATTGAGCAGAAAAACAAGGGTTTTGATCTAAACAATGCACGAGCAGAAATTACTGCAGCTAAGGCACCAGAGTCGGTACTTTCTAGCTCAAGTAAGTGGCAGCATTGATGGTACGCCTGAGGCAAAGTAGGTAAGCTAGAAATGTCCTGAATGATGTTTTTAAAATCCATTTTATTATTATTTTACTCTTGATAGTATGTTGGATAAATTAAGACTAAGCATGATATGAAAAATTGTTTATTTATTCAATTAAATCCAATAAATAAAACTTATCACAGATCAATAACCGAACAAAATAATAACAGTTTATTAAAGTAATTATAACATGAGAAACGCTATGACGACCCCAATCCTTGGCTTTATTGCACATTCAGGAACAGGAAAAACAACATTATTAGTCCAGCTCATTAGACGGCTAAAAAATAATAAAATTAATGTTGCGGTGATTAAACATGCGCACCACAATGTTGATATTGATAAACCTGGTAAAGATAGTTACCGCTTAAGAGAGTCTGGTGCCGATCAAGTGATATTAAGTTCAAGCGAACGAACCGCCTATATCAAAGAAACACCATTGCAGGCCATGAGTTTCGAACAAACGATTGGGCTACTCGATCATAGCCTAATCGATCTAATATTAGTTGAAGGGTTCAAGAATGAAACGTACAACAAAATAGAACTCCATCGTACATCCCTCAACAAGCCGTTTTTATTTGAATCCAATCAACGAGTGCTCGCCATTGCTCATGATGGCTTACCAACCCAGCAGCAAGCTCAATTAGCCAAACAACAACTAACCGAACTTGACCTTAATGATATCGAACAAATTA
Source organism: Gammaproteobacteria bacterium (assembly GCA_013214885.1). Classification (GTDB taxonomy): domain Bacteria; phylum Pseudomonadota; class Gammaproteobacteria; order Enterobacterales; family Psychrobiaceae; genus Psychrobium. The sequence goes on along the minus strand of JABSRS010000110.1, from coordinate 8,699 downwards.
CCACTTTTGTTACCAGCTATATCCATAATCACCAATAGGTTATGACGCGGTTTCTAACCAATGTATCTCCGAGCTTAACCACGCGGACGTCAGCCTAGCTAGTGCACTATAAAAACGCCCTTGGTCAGTTTTTATCACTTGATTAACAAAAGGTTCAATCCAGCTTGCTAAATATCGCTGTAGAAATTGTAGCTGTTCTTGTTCACTGGCGTTGAGGCTTAAGTGCCCAGCATAAGCTAAAATAACCGCAATATGATCGGCTGGCTCGGCAAAGTCACTGGTTAATTGCAATTGGTGCTCTCGTAAATAGTTCATCATTTGTTGATGTTCTTCACCAAAGATTGTGGTTTCACTCTCGCTGGTATATAAACTAGCGTAAGGGGAAGCACTATGTTTGGATCCAACGAGAAATAATCCACAATAATCAGCAGCAAGCTCAAGTAAATCGGCTTGTGACGTTAACGTGCTCAAAGCCTCTTGAATCACTTTAACATCGGCACTGAATGCTGACTGCGTTGCCAATTGCTGCCAGAAATCTTGCGCTGGCTGGCTGATTAATTCATGACGTAGGTTAGGATCAATTTCTTTAGCAAAAAGCGCAGACAACAGCTGATAAACACGATTTCTAGCTTGATTTAACTCACTCATAATTTAACCTCAATTGGTCCATTGAACGATGACACGCTAGGCACTTTGCCACGGAATTTTTCATAATTAACCAAGCAAGTATAAGCCGAACAAGCCTGAGCCAGTTTTGATGTTCCGATATCCTGAGTTAGGGTATTTGGATCGCCATAACTACAAATCGCGCCAATGTTAGCCCCGCCGGCAACACTGCCATCATCGCCAACTGGGCCATACCATGCGCCTTCTTCAATGCGGATTACGCCACGAGGGAAATGATCAGAAACAACAGCACCTGCTAGTAATTGCCCACGGTCATTAAACACTCGCACGATATCACCGTCTTTAATGCCACGATCTTGAGCATCAACTGGGTTTAAATACACTGGTTCACGCCCTTTTACGGTATACGTTTCCCGATATTCTTGCGATTCACACATTTGCGAATGAAGGCGCTTATCTGGGTGACATGATTGCATCCACACGGGGTATTTATCAGAACCCGGGCCGCCGTGGCTCCGCTCTGATTTTTCCATCCACATTGGGTGACCTTTACAATCGTCATAGTTATAACGGTCGATCTTACGGCTAAATATTTCAATTAAGCCAGAAGGTGTACCCAGTGGATTGATCTCAGGATCGGCTCTAAAGTCGGCATGGCGAGTCCACACCTTGCCCTTCCCAAAGTGAACATAGCCATCTTGCCAAAATTGTTCAAACTCAGGCATTTTAAACTTACCATCGTTAGCTGATTTACAATCGTTATATAACTTTTTAAGCCAGTCAAACTCGGTCATGCCACGAGTGTATTCTTTTTCCCGACCAAGTAATGCGGCAAAGCGAGTGAAAATTTCAAAATCTGACAAGCTATCGAACAATGGCTCAACCATTTTTTGCATTGCGAGCAACCCACGATTGGCATAACTGCCATAAATATCAATATCGTTACGTTCAAGCGTGGTACAGGCAGGCAAAACAATATCTGAAAAACGACAAGTAGCAGTCCAGTTAATATCAACCGTCACCACACATTCGAGCTTTTGAAATGCTAACTTCATTCGATTGCGATCTTGGTGATGATTCCACGGGTTATTGCCCGAAAACACCATCATTTTAATATCGGGGTAAGTCACTTTCGCGCCATTGGCATCAATAACTTTACCTGGCTCTAAGATGGCGTCAATCCAGCGGGCGACTGGAATTGTTTTACTGGCGCCTTTAAAGTCATTGTTATCGAACAACGGCTTTTTACCTTCATCAAGATTACGAGGGAAACCACCAGGCGCCGCAGCACCTGATGATGGTACGCCGATACCTGAATAATGGTGACCATAACTAATACCGCCACCTGGTAAACCAATTTGACCAAGCATAGTCGCTAATACCGCGGCCATCCAATAAGGTTGCTCGCCATGTTGTTGCCGTTGAATACACCAACCCATCAGCATTTGAGTCCGACCACCAGCCATAGTGGCGGCAAGATCTTTAATCACCTCTTCATTAACACCAGTGATTGCGGCAGCCCATTTGGCCGTTTTTTCTACGCCGTCATCAGTGCCCATTAAATAAGGAACAAAACGCTCAAAACCTAAACTATAACCTTCAATAAATTCTTTATCATGCAAGTCGTTGGTATATAACTCATGGGCAATGGCCAACATTAATGGCACATCGGTTTGTGGGTTAACATAAATCTGTTCACAACCAAGGTAATTTTGAGTTTTAGTGGCGACAGGATCGATACTAATCACTCGAATTTTACCGGCTTTGACTAACTGTTTAAGCTGGGCTAAATACTCATAAGCTTCATGCGTTTCGGCATTCCAGCCAACCTGAAGGTTTTTATAAGGATCGTTGGCCCACAAAATGATCGTTTTTGATTGTTCAAGAATCAACGGCCATGAGGTTCCCTGGGCATAAACCTCGGTTGAGCCAAGAATATAAGGCAATATTGTTTGACCAGCACCCGTTGAGTAATCGCCAATTTTCTTAACAAAATTGCCATGCATGCCAACTGCGCGTTGCATGTGGCTAGTACTTGAGTGTAATTGTCCCGTCGCACGCCAGCCTGTTTGACCAGCATGCAAGGCCGAAGGGCCATAATTGGTTTGAATTTGATCCAGTGAATCTTTAAATAAGCCGAGGGCTTTATCCCAAGTCACCCGTACAAAGCGGAAATCGCCGCGCTTAGTGGTATCGCTTTGATGACCCTTTAGTAAGAAATCAAGCCGAACCATTGGGTAGCGGACCCGTGAAGGGTTATAAACTAAACCACGAATGCCGTTAATCATGTCCGTTGGGTATTTATCAGAATCAAATGGCTTTACTTGATCAATCACGCCATTTTTACGTTTAATTTTAAACGCACCAAAGTGCGATCCAGTAGTGAGCCAATCATCATTAATTCGCGCGGCCGACTTAGCCAAAGCAGATAAAGGTGCCAGCACCGATGCGCCACTAATGACCACATAAGATGTCGATAACAAACCTTTTAAAAAGTCTCTTCTGTTCATTTTACCCTGCTCCTTTAGTGCTTTTCTTTAACGAAAGTTGATGAATGTTGCTGGAGGTATTTTTGAACCAGCGCTTGGGTATCTTGATCCATATCGACAAAAGCAATCATCCCTTGGAACATTCCAGGCCAAGTGTTGGCATCGAAATGGGCTTCATCTGGTTGTGAGTGACAAACACTACAACTGCTGCGGAATGTCGTACGGGCGTAATCCCATAACGGTTGTTGCTGGTCAATGAGGTAATCGGCATCAGTCCAGACTTCAACTTCAACTCGCTGCCACTTAAGGCCAGTTAAATCATCTTCTTTTTGTTCAAAACCAACAATTACGCCGTCTTCTAATGCCGCAAACTTTTCAAGTTGTACCAGCAGCATGTTAATCCCGAAATCAAGATAAACTACCCGTCCCGCGCCCATCTTTTTTCGCCAGCCAGCAATCGCAATTTTAATCCGAGACCCCTTAGTTGCTAATATTGTTACTTTAGTGGCGATATTAAGCGTGCCCGCTTCAACGTCGGTGCGCTCATTGAGATAGATCGGTTTAGTTAATGAACTAAAGTAAATGGCATTATCGTCAAACTTGCTCGGGCCCGTGCCAACTTCGGCAATAAGTTCGGGTGCGCGGGCGGTGCCAATATCGGGCAAGGTATGGGCGATGCCCTTATGGCAATCGACACAGCTTTGATCTCTTTCTGCCGCACGTTTCATTTGTTTTTGCGCCAGTTTCGACATGCTGTCCCATTTCATTGATTTGTAGTCGTGACAACCCTTACAGGCTAGGGAGTCATCACGCTCGAATCGTCCCCATTCGCGAGTTGCCATCTCAAGTCGTTTGTCTTCGAATTTTTCAGAGGTATTAACTGTATTAAACAACCAACCCCAGACATCACTCGATGCCTCGATTTTGCGCGCTATTTTTCGGCTCCAGTTATGAGGAACATGGCAATCAGGACAGGTCGCTCGCACCCCAGAATGATTAGACCAATGCACGGTTTTTTGTAATTCTTGATATGGTTTGCTTTGCATACTATGACAACTGATACAAAACTCTTCAGTATTAGTGGCTTCTAACACGGTATTAAAACCGCCCCAAAAAATCACGCCCATTAAAAAAGCGGTAACACTCACTGCGCCTAACGTTAAATATTGTGCTGGTTTATTTAGCGTTTTCCAGAGATTAATTAGCCATCTCATAAACTCATCCTCATTGATTTTTTTATTAAAATTGAAATTTTAGTGTCCGACCGAGCCACCAAATGCTTGAATCATCCAGATAATGAAACCGTAGGCGCCAATACTGAAAATACTTAACATCGGAAATAAAACCACGATAATAAAACCCAATGCTTTGAGTTCATCGCCTTTGATTTTTTTTGCCTCGCCTGAACTGGTTAGCTTTGCCATGGTTGCGGCCTCCTAATTTAAAAATTGATTTGATGACATCACTATAATCAGATGATGTGAATAACATTGGCACTAGCAATGAACAGGATGTGAAGAAATGTGTAAAAATGGGCAAGCTAAAGGTGGCTTGCCCAAAGCAACAACGACGTTGCAAGTCAGGAGATGTAGATTAAAAGCTTTTACTAACACTAAAGACTAAGCGTTGATTAAATATTTTCTGACCATCGGCCGAGCCATAGACCTTATGACTAGCATCGACATTGGTGTCGTGATAACGAACATCGATATTTAAACCATGGAAATCTTTGCTAACACCTAGATTCCAGTGAGTCCAACCTTGAGCACCGTTACCTGATAACTCTTGATAACCAACAGAACCAGATAAACTAATACCATTGTCAAACGTTGTGCTTGGATGAATCGCGTAGTTAACACCGTACCAGCCGTCAATACCAAACCATTCATTTAAGGTCGGAGTCACTTCAAGTTCTAGGTTTACCTTACCGAACTGCTTACTGGCTTTAATCCATAATTCGGTGTAATCAAGGTTATCAGCACCTGGATACATATAATGAAACACCATAATATTGTAGTTAATACCACTATCGGTCAGCTGCCCTGCTTTGCCAATATAGGGTCCAACAACAGCATAAATATCGGGCGTTGAAGCAAATTTATTAGTTGACGAAAATAAACCAACATAAGCGCCATCTTGGTGGGTCCAGGTAAATGATCCCTGGACAGCAGGGATTTCACCATCGACGACTTCAGACTCTCCTCGAAATACATAGTCAGAGGCAATTTTGATTGAGCCAGAAAAATTGCCACCGAAAAGTTGCTCATTCGATTGTTGTGCATTTGCAGATACCGCAGTTGATAGTACAATGCTTGCAGCGAGTAAACTGATTGCTTTTTTCATAGTAAAACACTCCATGGATACAAAAAAATTATTGAAGGACATTTCAATAACTTCATTGTAAAAATAAAATGTGAACAGCATTGCCTATGTAGATGAACAGCTTAATAAAGAATATGTCATTTAAATGCGACTTAAAAAGGAATAATGGTGAAGAACAAGCACATCTTAGTGGTCGAAGACGAGGCGATAACCCGCGCCAAACTGGTTGGCTATTTTCAGCATGAAGGCTATCAAGTCAGTGAAGCTCAAAATAAAGATCAACTAGATGCCATTATGGCGCAGCACCCCATTGATTTGGTGATGCTTGATATCAACTTACCTGGCGAAGATGGCTTGGTGATAACCCGCAAGCTCAGAGCGCAATCTAATGTCGGCATTATTTTAGTCACAGGCAGAACCGACACGATTGACAAAATTGTCGGTCTAGAAATGGGCGCTGATGATTACGTCACTAAACCATTTGAGTTAAGGGAGTTACTGGTTCGGGTTAAAAATTTATTATGGCGGGTTTCTTTGGCTAAAAATGAAGTCGTCAATCAAGAGCAAGTTGACGATGATGCTTTTTACTTTGGCCCGTGGCGCTTTGATATTCCACGGCGCAAGTTATCTAACGATGGTAACGTGGTCAAACTAACAAAGGCTGAGTATGAGATTTTAGTTGCATTTATCGCGCATCCTGGCCGCGTGCTAAGCCGAGACCGTTTGCTTAATCTAATCGATCACCGAGTCGACGATCCAAACGATCGGACCATTGATGTCTTAATTCGTCGCCTGCGCAGCAAAATAGAGTTAGATCCCAAAGATCCACAATACTTCGTTACGGTCCATGGCGAAGGCTATTTATTTGCCGCCGAACTTAGTTAGCTGACTTACTTAATTGAATGAGTTAATCCAACGCTATACTGAGGCTTAAAATAGCTTGGCGACAATGATTGTTCAATATCGATGTTGCCAAGCTTAGCTCGATCCAAGGTTATAATTTGCGGTCCTTGTTGCAGTTCAAAATCATTACCATCAAGAAAATCAACCACCTGATCGATAGCCATCACCCCTTGCAACACCATTTGATCTGAGTTAGCCATCAATATTTTGCCACGACGAATGCCGCGATACACACCATGGCTTAAATAATGGCTTAAAATTTTAGGACGATGGCCTTGTGCCATCGTGGCCACCTCACTAATGGCCATTTCAGCCATCACGGCATTGCCCGCTAAATAATCAATCCTCGGATACTGAGTTAGCAATGTTCTAATCAATGAAAACTGGGCTATTTTTTCATTTAAGCCGTATTTAACCGCCACTAATTCAACACTACTGTTGGCAATTGCGTCTTTTAACCCAGCAGTTGCTTGCAGACTGCCGCCACCGCCTTTGGGACCAGGTAGCCAGGCTAGGCTAACTTTTGGCGTGCCAGTTGGATGACGTTCGGCTAAGTAATGCCCCAATTTATATCCCATTTTATACCACGATACGCCAGTGCTGGCCGTCAGCTTTAGGGTTGATAACTCATTGACCAAGCCAAATAATGGTATGTATTGGTTAACTAATTCTAGTTGTTCGCTTAAAGAATCAAAATATACCGAACCAACCAAAATGGCGTCAGCTCCCCATTTTTTGCAGCTTTCTATTTGTGACCACTGGTTTTCGCTATTGTCATAACCACCAGCCTCCAACACTTTTAATTCGACCGCTCTTTGTTTCGCCTGCTTTATCATGCCAAAATTTATGCTCAGCCAATACGAGTCTTTGAGGTGCGGATAGAGTGCGCACAAACGCCAAGATTTATCCTGTGATGAAGCAGCATGGACTGGTAAGATACCCCCAAGTAACAACAGTAAAATAAGCGGTTTCAAGTTATGATCCTTGACGTAAAAGATAGTGGGAGCTTACATTGCAGTTTCACCAAAGTATAGGTAACAAGCTATTATTTGCCTTTAGTTTTATTACTGGCTTGCTACTATTTGTTAGCCTAATTTCTTGGAACAGCTTAAATATGATTGCCAATACTGGTGAGTATATTAGTAGGCAAACAATCCCCAGCCTAACCAGTGCCCGCGAGTTAGCCAACATTAGCTTGCAAATTACCCATACGACTTCCTTGCTCCAAGGCGCAACAGATCAAACTCAACGCCAACAACATCGGCACACCTTGGATAAACTCGATTTAAGCATCAGACAAAAACTCCAGTCGTTAAGTCAGTTAGAACATTCGAGTCAAGGCTTGGCGATCCTTAATCAGAGTAATGAGAAAATCACCAAAAAAATTAGTCTACTTGATAGTTACGCTAAACAACACATCGATCGTCAGCGATATATTAGTAAGTTATCTCGCCAAATAAACAATGCCATTTCCGATATTTTAAGCCTGTCTAGATCTCAAATTGCTAATGCCAATACGTTTGCCCAAGTTAGACTAAGCGGGCTATACGATGCCATCAACCAAACAAACAATAGTGCCCAGGTCAATCGCACGCTTGATGCAATCATTGAACAAGATCTAAACCAGCTCGATAAGATGTTTGCGCTCGAGCAACAAACGTCTCAGCTAAGTCAATTAATTAGTCAAGCTAGCAGCTCTAATCAAGGCTCTCAAATAGACAGGCTAATTAAACAGCAGCAATATCATTTAACAATTATCACTCAGCTGATTGGTTCGATTGCCGATCCACAACGGCTAATCAAAGCAAGATCAAGCGTTGAGCGACTCGCAACAATTGGCGATCTATTTAACCAACAACAAGTTGCGCTCGAACTCGACGAACAAAGCAGGCAACTTAATACGCAAATATCGATCCTACTCACTAAATTAAATCAGCATATTATTTCATTAATAAAAGATAGTACCCAATCGGCGCAACAAACCAGTGAACAACATAGCAAGCTAGTATCATGGTCAAAGACGATTTTCTTGCTCTCCGTAGTGTTGTCGTTATTTGTCGTGATATGGGTGATGTGGAAAGTGGTATATCGCGGTATTGTTTACCGGCTGAGCCAACACACTAGAGCAATTTCACAACTAGCTGCTGGTAATCTTGAAGTAAATGTCGGATTAACAGGTAACGATGAGTTGGGACAAATGGCGCAAGCCATTGATGTCTTCCGCGATAACGCCATCAGGAAACAAGCACTAGAAAAACAACAACGCCAAACAGAGCATCAACTCCGAGAGCATCAAGAGAATCTTGAACGACTAGTGGCACAACGCACCGAGCAACTCAGTGATACCAACAATAAATT
>JABSRS010000109.1:2078-9617 GCA_013214885.1 Gammaproteobacteria bacterium | reverse complement strand
GTTGTGCTACCCCCACTCCCTTGGGATCAATTAACAGGCTCGCGGCCAAATTACGACCGTCATCAGCCAATAATGGTATGGTTCCTGCCACTAAATAAATTCGGTATTTTTGCGCCAGCTCGCTGAGGGCTTGCTGCATTTTCCCGTGGCCTTTAGGCTCGGCAAACGGCTTAATATCAGCTTCGTTTAAGCCAAACATTAAGCAACATTCTGGCAAGACGACCAACATCTCAGCAGTGGTATTGTCGGCTCGCAAGCGAATAATCTGTTGCTCAATTTGACTGATATTTTGATCAATATCAGGCGTAGATATTAGTTGAATGATGGCAAGTTTCACGGATTGTCCTCGTTCGTGTCAGTTGATTGCTCAACCTTAGGTGGTGGTAGCATTTCCGCTGGCACTTTATATTTAATTTGTTGTCTATTTACTTCGACAAACTCGGGATGGTCGATATCGCCAGTTAACTTGAAATTAACTTGCGATACCACATCAATAATAGGCTCTAACACCTTAGTAATCGCAAAGGCCAAGATGAAAACTTGCGGCGCACTGGCGACTACACCTGCGACCACTGGTAAATTGGAGATTAATCGCGGCGTAAAAGACAAATAGTAATCTAATTTTTGGTTGGTTAAGTTAATCGAACCAACCACATCTAAATTACCAGCAATGCCATCCATATTAGCATCATGTGTTACCGCCACTCCCTGACCAATTTCAAAGGTGCCATCGAAACTATTAAAGAATAGCCCTTTGACAAAAACATCACGAAAATCCAACACTAACTTGCGCCTTAGCGAGTCCAAGCTAAATAATGAAAATATGCGCGCCCCTTTATCACTGACCTCAGCAATATGTCCTTCACCCAGATGCCAGGTTACGTTGCCCTTTAACGTCTCGATCACTGGATTGTAAATATCACCACGCCAATTAAGATCAAAGGCGAAATCGGCATCGCTGTCTTTAATGCTTGAACTGAAATTTAGTAACTGCAAGGTTTCAACCACATTGTCGCTTTTTAACACCCCACTGATGTTGCTATAAAGCCCTTGCTCATCCCAGCCCCACAAACCAGACAACTTGAGCGAAGTACTGATGGCACTTAATGTTAAATCGCTAATCGCTAAGCCTTGCTCAACTTGCTTGGTGTTAAAATGCACTTCGCCTAACTGATATTCACCCAATTGGCATACTTGGCAGCTAAACGTTAAATTTGGTAATGCTAATAAGTCAGACTTGGTCAATGACCGACTTGGATCGCCATCTTGAGGGTTAAGTTTAAAATACTCAAAATTAGCCACAATCCCTTTGGTTGCCATATCATGATAAAGCTTAATGCTGCCCTTAGCTTGATCTGACAATAATCCAACTTGCCAATAATCTTGTTGTTTATGGCCACTGAGTGAAACATTGGTTAGCTCTTGTCCGTAAACCGACAAGCGTTCAACAAAAATACTAATATTTCGTAAGGGCGGTAAAAATTGATTAGTTTGCTGCCCTTGATCGAGATTGCTGATAAATGTTTGCCATTGATCAATTTGCAGCGTTTTTAAGTCAACCTGTAGACTTAAATCAGTGGGTACCACGCTATCGCTACTGTTAAAACGACGACCGACCAACAGCGCCATATTATCAACATTAAGCTGATTATCGGAAAAATTAAATTGCGCCAGTGCTTCCGCCCGAGAACCCAACCCTAGATTAAACTGACCACCCTCTATATTACCAACCACTGACACGGTTAATGCTTCTTGCTGGTTAACATATTTGTTGAGTGGTTGGGGTAATTTTAACGCTAGTCCAGTCATTGGTGATTTAAAATTAGCTTGATAATGCAGATCGTTGCCACTGATTTTTAGGGTCACTTTACCAAACCAATCCAATGTCCCAGCCAGATAATCATCCAAATATTGATGCCATTGCTGGGGCATTTTGTCACTATGCCATTGCGCATTGAGGTCAATTTCGACCCCGTAATCATTAGCCATCGGTTTAGTGTTGATATTAAGCGCAACTGGCTGATTGAACATAGTAGCCGTTAAATTTTTACTGCTAATAATGCCATTGACAAAATTTAGATCGCCGCTAACATCATCTAACCTGACGTCAATATCTTTAATGTCGACGCTATTATTTTTAAGGGTTACTTGCCCCTTTACTAGGGGTAAAGAACCATCGAGCGGCAAATGAATATTAATATCAGCTCTGACTGACTCATTAACCCCAAGGTGATTTAATGCTGCACCGATACTGGTTTTGAGCGGAGAATGATCAATGACGTATTTAATGGGTGCAATCTTTTCACTAATCACCAAAGCGACAGTTAAGGTTGGATTATTTAATAAATTGGGGATTCGTGCCGCTAGTTGTTCAAATGCAAGATCGTTAACTTTGCCTTGATTACTCGTTAGGAACACCCCTTCATTTTTAAATTTTAATTTTATAGTAGCATCGGTTACTGGCAACCAATGATGGTCAAACATAAAGTCAACCTTGGACAAGGTAGTCTCTAATTCAAAAGTGCCACTATGGTCTTGGTAAGGAAACTGGTTTAACGCGCCTTGCCAGATGATTTGGACATCATCGCTGACCCCAGCTTTGAGGCCATCACCAAGATAATTGACCAAGCCTTCACTTAACGCTATGTGAGGAAGGTATAGCTTGGCATTGCGGGCAGCAAGTATTTGTGCCTCACCGTATAATGACAATACAGGAGATAACTCGTGCTCGAAAGCCAATTGCCACGCTAATTGCGCGCTAATATCTGCGGTAGCAAAGGCAAAGTCATCACCAAAGAGCCACCAGCCATCTTGATTAAATTGCCAATTTACCGTGGTTGCCAAATAAGTCAATTCGAGAGGTTTTACAAAATACTCACCAAAATCAACCGCCTGATTGTTAATCGTTATTAAAGCCTTGCCGCCTTGTTCATTGCCCTGGATACGCGCATTTATGCTGCTCAGCCCAGGTAATGAATCAACTTGATTTTGAGCATAATCATTAATGTTAAGCTGGTAGTTCCATTGTTGTTGGTGCTGCCAAAATTTGATACCTGACAAGTTAGCTGTCGGACTTAGTTGAGTTAACAATGATTGCGTGTCGGCAGGTAATGGTGCCAGCAAGCTTCGCAGCTCAAGCAGTTGTTCAAGGGCTAGTTGATTAACCTGTCCGCTTAAAACATCCTGTTGCTGTTGTAATTTAATTTCTAACTCAGGCCAATCTTGACCAAGGGCATTAACCGTTAAACTTTTGGCTTCCATTAACCAACCAGATTGATCGGGTAACCATTGCAAGTCCCCTTTGGTGATGGTTAGTTGCTTGGTTTGATTGTTATCTGTCCAAGTTAACTGGTTTGCTCCCAACTCAACAATCATTGAGTCTAGCGAGGATTGTGAATAATCGCCCCATAACTCAAAACTGACTTCACCATTAGCACTGTCATTGAACGGTGGTAGTAACAAGGTTAAATCATTTAGCCACTGCCACTTGTCGGCTTTAACATAAAATCGGCCACTGACATTTTGGCTATTATCACCATAAAAATCGGCAATAACCGATAACGGTGGCTGTGCTTCATTGTCCAACTTAAGATTTAGCTGATGGCGGAACTGAGAATTCAACCAGCTCATTTGAGCAATCTTAATCGATCCAACCTGCGGATAGACCCTTGGGTCAAAGTCGATGGTGGCATCGGTAATAACGATATCATCGACCAAGTTAAACAAATAAGGGATCGGATCAGCACCCGTGCTATCGCGTGGTGGTAACTGCCGTATTTTAATGATTGGGCTATTGACTTCAAGTCGTGTAAAACGCCAAGCCAATGATAAAACAGAGCGCCTTAAATTTAAATGGGCGGTTATTGAGTCCGCTTGAGCATTAACGCCAATTTGCCGTAAGTTATTAAATCTAAAATCATGAATGACCACTTCAAGGCCGCCATCGTGCCAGCGGCTTTCAATCTGCGAAGCGTATAAATCGAGTTGGTAATGTTTGAGTAAAAATTGACTGATTTCACTGTTATATTGATTGATATAAGGCAAGCCAGCACGTAATGCGCTAATTAACAGCGCAACCACAATTAAGCCAACAACCCCAAGTAACCAGAGCTTCGATAAACAATAACTTAAACAACGGGACACGCTTTGCACTACATCATCACCACATTATATTTCTCGTGGTCATACTGTTGCTCAGGTTGTATTTTAACTTCTTTATTAATAAACAATTCTAAATCCGCCAAATAATGGGTTTCCCTGTTTAGCAGAGCATCACATACCTCTACTGAGGCATAAACCACAAACCGCTCTGCTGAAAATGCCCGATCCACTCGAATGACTTCACGAAAGATCTCATAACACAGACTTTCAGTTGTCTTTAAAGTTCCCCGTCCTTTGCAACTTGGGCACTCGCGACATAACACATGCTCTAAGCTTTCGCGGGTTCGTTTACGTGTCATTTCAACTAACCCGAGCTGTGAGAAATTACTAATATTGGTCCGAACACGGTCGCGATCAAATGCACTTTCTAAGGCACTAAGGACTCGGCGGCGGTGATCTTCAAGTGCCATATCGATAAAATCGATAATAATAATGCCACCTAAATTTCTTAACCTGACCTGGCGTGCAATAGCCTTGGTCGCCTCAAGATTAGTACTAAAAATAGTATCTTCTAAATTACGGTGCCCGACAAAGGCCCCCGTATTAATATCAATGGTGGTCATGGCTTCAGTTTGGTCAATAATTAAATAACCACCTGATTTTAATTCTACTTTTCTTTCTAATGCCCGCTTAACTTCATTTTCAATCGCATGAAGATCAAAAATTGGTCGTTCGCCAGGGTAATACTCAAGCTTTTCATTGAGCTCGGGAACGAACTCTTGGGTAAACTGCTTAAGCAGTTGATAAGTCAATTTGGAATCGACCCGAATTAATTCGATGTTTGTGCTAACAAAATCACGCAAGAGTCGTAATGAAAGACTAAGATCTTCATACAATAGGGCACTCGATTTGCTGCGTTGACGCCGCTCAATGATTTTCGCCCATAACCGTTTTAAAAATTTTGCATCTTGTTGCAGTTCATCTTCCCCAGCACCTTCAGCCGCAGTTCGAATAATATAACTACCATCTTGGTCGGTGTGCTTATCGACAATAGCTTTGAGTCGATTGCGCTCTTGGGCACTGTCTATACGTTGTGACACCCCAACTCGGTCAGACCCTGGCATAAAGACCAAGTAGCGTGAAGGCAGCGTGATATCCGTGGTTAAGCGCGCACCTTTAGTGCCCAGTGGATCTTTGATCACTTGAACCGTTAAATATTGCCCCTGCTTGGCCAATTCAGAAATATCAGGTACTTTGTTGGATTTTGTGTCATCGCTGGTGCGAACTAAAATATCAGATGCGTGTAAAAAAGCCGCTTTGTCCAGCCCAATATCAACAAAGGCGGCTTGCATTCCAGGCAGTACCCGACTGATTTTCCCCTTATATAGGTTACCAACAATGCCTTTTTTTTCTAGCCGCTCAATGTGCATTTCTTGTAAAATACCATTTTCGACCAGCGCAACACGAGTTTCACTAGGGGTTACATTGATTAATAGTTCGGCAGCAAAGCTATTTAACTTACTAGACATTAGGCCCTCGCTCGGTTTAATTGTGAATACAGTTGAAGAAATAACGAAAGCTTAGTCGTTGTGACGAGCTAGCTTAATAAGTTGCTCAGTTTCGACTAGTGGTAAGCCAACCACACTGTGGTAACTACCATTGATCCGCTGAACAAATTTACCACCAATTCCTTGAATACCATAACCACCAGCTTTATCACAGGGCTCACCTGTTAACCAATATTGTGCCATCTCGGTTTCAGTGATCGCCCTAAAACTAACGTCGGTTTCGATTATCTCACTAAACACGCCCAATGGTGAGACCACGGCAATCGCTGTCATCACTTGATGAGTACGGTTCGATAATAAGGTTAACATGGTTTGCGCATCTTGCTGATCGACTGGTTTTCCCAAAATTTTATTGTCGATGACCACGATGGTGTCGGCACCTAGCACCACGGCGGTGCTCGCTAGCTTTGCGCGTCCCGCTTGAGCTTTTTCAATAGCTAATCGGCGTACATAGTTACTGGCCGTTTCCTCTAACTCAGGCGTTTCATCAATTTCAGCTTCAATCAGTTGAAAGTCAATGGCTAAGTAGGTTAATAACTCTTGGCGACGAGGAGACTTAGAGGCCAAGTAAAGTAAGGGTTGTGTTTTCATTTTTTTCCTAAGCAACCTGCCAATGACGGCGCGTTTTTCGTAGTAAAAAGAATAGCCAAGGCCAAAAAATAATCGAGGTTAGCGCTGAATAATAATAGCCTTCGATTAAACTAACATCGAATAATGCACGCTGAATGAAATAACTAGTCGCTTGATAAACAAGTGATATGCCTCCCGCAATGACAGCCTGCTGCCAGATAGAGTAGCTGCGGATCCGTTGAAAGTTTTTAATCACGAACGAACAAACTAACGCGAAAATAACCCCGTTAATACCAATTGGAGCTCCCCAAAGGGCGTCAAGTAAGATCCCGCATAGCCACGCACTGCCAACATTAAAACGATGAGGCAAGGCTAAACACCAATACATCACAGTCAGTAACAGCCAATTAGGACGAAAGACATCTAATTGAAGCGGCATCGGCATCACTTGCAACACCAAAGCACAACCAATGCTTAACCAAATAATCAGCAGCGGCGGGATCCGCATTATTCATCACCTGGCTTGGTGTCGCTAGGAATTACTGGCCAAATCAGCAGCAGATAACGAATTCGGTCAAGCTGAGCAATTGGCGCAACCTTAATTTTAGAGTAGATCTGACTACCACGGTTTTCAATTGCTGTGACCTTAGCGACTGGATAGCCTTGAGGAAAACGTCCGCCCAAACCTGATGTTGACAGAATATCGCCTATCTTCACATCGGTACTCTTGGTCACAAACTGCAACTCAAGTTGGTGTAAATCACCTTTACCTAAGGCAATAAGGCGAACATCATTGCGGTTATTTCGCAATGGGATAGCATGACTATTATCAGCAATGAGTAACACGGTGCTACTAAACTGACTAACATAGTTTATTTGACCGACCATCCCATTTTCATCAAGGACGGGCTGCCCGACAAAGACACCGTCTTGAGCGCCCTTGTTGATTATTACCTGCAGTCTAAAAGGGTCAGAGTCAACCATTTGTACTTTGGCAATCAGTTTTTTACCACTAGCGGCAACCTGAGAGCCCAGTAATGCATTAAGCCGACGGTTTTCATTTTCTAAATGGGTTAGCTTAAGCAAACGATCACTGAGCTCTAAGTGCTCAAGTTTTAGCTTGGCATTATCACTCATTAAAGTACTGCGCAATTTAAAGTATTGCGAACTTTGGTCAAGTAACGACAGTGGCGCACTGGCAATAAACTGCAACGGGCTAACCAAGGTGGTGAGATAGACACGATAAGGCGCCATTTTGTCAGTGCTTAGCAATAAAACAACGGACAAAATAGCAAACATA